>JAGLQD010000637.1 GCA_023136985.1 Candidatus Sabulitectum sp.
TAGAATGCTGCAATTCCTGATCCACCGGACAGCGTGATCTCTGTTGTACCGGCGTATATTGGATTCGGGCATATAATTTTCAGGGTGGTTGGGGCAGGTGGATCACCCTCTTCCTCCGGTTCAGTGTTTGTATTGGGAGCACCCGGTGTTGGATAAGCTTGAAGTGTCCACTCTTCCCCGGCGTCAGGATAGCGGCCCCAGGAAACATCATCATCAATATCAGGGAAGCTTACCCAGTCTACAATCACATAGCCCTGCAGCAGGTAAACTTCCTCTCCGTCTTTGTCCAGTTTGAATTCAGCATGAAGAGAACCCTGATCTGTGTCTTTGTCTGCCCAGATGATCATGTATTCTCCCGGCTGAATTATTGTGTCAGGGAAAGAATACTTCCAGGGAAATGCCATATCATCAGTAAGGTGGTATTCAGAAAGATCTATGGGTCCTGTACCGGTGTTGGTGATTTCAATCCAGTCTTCATACTCTCCGTCAGAATCCGCTAAAGTAGAATCATTGCCAGCCATCATTTCATTCAGAATAAGATCGTTCACCGGTTCCCAGCTTCCAAGCAGGGATGTAAGGTATGTGTGTCTGCTCTCTATAAATGTGGCCAGAGCCGGGGCATATCTGCCTGGCCCAATTGGTACATTGTAATACATGGCGTCTTCAAACTGATCAGGAGTGTAGAGGCTCATTGGAGGTTCTTCAATGTAGACCCATTCGCGGATAAGATCCCGCATATCCTCCATCCTGGGAATCAGCACAGCAGGATCACAGGCCGTGGCCATTAGTTTTTTAAGATGCCCCTCATAGACAAGGCTGTATTGGTCAACACTCCACAGTACATCTGCAAGAGGCCTGCTCTCACCTGGTTTAGTGCTGGTCCAGTAGGGGCTCAATTCCTGCAGATCGGTAATTGAATAACCCCACATATTGAAACACCCCCAGGACTCATTCATGTCCCATTCGCCGAAGACAAATCTGTCATCCCTGTCCGGGCAGTACAGATAGTAATTGGCACATCTACCGGAGTAACTGTCCAGATTCACCAGCAGGTTGTCCACAGCCAGCAGGGCAAGGGCGGTATTGATATCCATAACTTCAGAAAGAGTATCCGGCAGCTGCTCTGCCTGTGTGTTGTTCAACAGCCAGGTAAGTTCAATCAGGGAAGTCCAGTCGTTTGCAGATTCATTGGTTTTCAGTTCGTAACTGCCGTAGTAGGATTCCCGGTCCCAGCCCAGAAATTCAAGTGAGCCGTGGTTGTCGCCTTTCCATAGATTTCCATCTTCTGTTTCTCCGAACCGCTCCTGAATGAAATGCTTGTCGAATTGCTCCACCAGAGTGTAAAGACCCCAGTAGGTGTCGTTGATGTACAAAGCTGCAAAGGTCGTTCTGGGGCAGGGCAGCCCTGCTGCAGTTGCAATCTCATAAGCTGCTCTTTCTCTTACAAAACTGGGATCGTCGTAGTTGCAGTTCAGGTTAATTTTATAGAGCCCCTGAATGTTTTGATCCTGGGTGAATTCATCAAAATCTATCTTGAATGATTTTTTCATGGTATTGTTGGTAAAGTAGCTGGAGCCCCCCTTGAATCTTACACCCACACTGGGAAAGTCGTAGTCTTCCCAGATAAACCCGGCTGACAGATAGATCTCATCTTCATAATTGTCTGTGAGGA
>JAGLQD010000638.1 GCA_023136985.1 Candidatus Sabulitectum sp.
GCAAACAGCCCGAGATCGCGCAGGGCTTCTGATTTAAGCACAAGCAGGCATAGGAATGCAGATGCTGTGGTGATGCTGCTGGTCATTATCGGGGCCGAGATATCTTTTATCACAGTCCTGACCGACCCGCTATATTGCAGGTGCGATAGAAAGTGCAGTGCATAATCTACGGAGATGCCGAGCATGACAGAGCCCAGCCCCAGGGAGATCGCAGAAACCTCAGTTTTAATAAGGTACAAGGCGGCAATGGCAAATCCACCTCCGAGCAGGGCCGGAACGAACAACAGCAAAAAAGTAAGCTTTCGCCGAAAATACAAGCCGAGAAAAACGATCAGCAAGACTACAGCAATGCTTAGCGTAACAATGATGTCCCTCTTGATCTGCTGTGCATTTCCTATGGATACAGGCATGGATCCGAAATACCTCAGGGATGCCTTTTTATTGAAATAACTGTCGAGATTGTAACTGTAGCGGTCTATTAAGGTAAGAAGCTCAGCGTTTTTTGAGGTTTCGGTTGAAGGATTTGCCGGGATCACAAAGAAGAGTAGGTTCTTCCGGTCGACGGATATTATATAGTCTTGATAGAGGCTGAAGTTTTCACTGACTCTCAGGCTTTCCAGCTTTTTGAGTGCAATCGGGGTGAGGCTCAGGGGATCTTTGAGGATAAAGTCTTTCATGACAAATCCACCGGGGCTGATCAGGGCCTCATAGTCTTTTTTAATGGCCATTGCGATAGCGGAATCACCAAGCATATTATCAATGCTTTCGTAGTCATCCTCATCGAGAAATAGCGGGAGGTTTTCATAAAAAAGGTCATAGATGTCACCGAAAGAGCCGGGAGAGACCTTACCTTCAATGGTTTCGATATATTGGCTTGCAACAGGATTTTCCAGGGAGTCGATAAGTGCTTCTGCATAGGAAACCAACAGATCCGGCTCAGGCCTTTGCTGTTCCGTGTTGAGGGATATACAGATCACAAGGCGATCGGCAAACTTCGAATGTTCCAGCACGGTGATCAGCCTTTTGTTCTTTTCAGTGGCGGGTATGACTTTGTTAATGTCTTCTTCGAATACTATTTGAGATCCGAACCATGCCTCGAAGCCCAGCAGCAGAACAAGGAACAGGATAAAAGCCCATGGGTGCTTTCTGAATATGCCGTATATGCCCGTAAATAATTGCCCCATGCCTTAATTTTTGCTTTTTGAAGCCGGTTGTTTCCTGAAAATGAGTAATGCAATATAAGTGATTAATCCCAGGCCCAATGCCAGGATGATCCCGAAAATAAGGGACCCCAGTACATACTGGAAAAGGTTTTCTGTAACAAATGCCAGGGAGATACCACTGTCGAAGTCTATTCCCGCTCCTCTTCCCAGTACGATCCCACCGGTAATATAGCTCAGGTACAGTATGATGGGGATCATGGGGGGGATGCTGATATTCGACACTGCCAGCACAATGATCTTATTCAGCCTGAATGCAATGGCAATGCCGAGGGCGATGGCCATCTGCCATCCCCATACAGGAGCGACACCCATAAAAGCCCCTACCATGACAGAAGCAACTTTTACGCCATTGGTTTCTTCGGGGTTAAACAACTCTTTCCTGATGAATGCCTTGAAAC
>JAGLQD010000639.1 GCA_023136985.1 Candidatus Sabulitectum sp.
TAAAAGACCTTATCCGTTTTAAGCACTACGCTGCCCCATGAAAGCCCGACACCGAATCCTGAGAAAAGGAACTGAAGCTCTTTATTCGCAATTTCATCTGCAAGCGTATGGGCAATTGTCAGGGGTATGGAGGCCGAACTTGTATTTCCATATTCTCCAATGGAATAAGGATACTTTTCAGGTTCGATCTTAAGTTTCTTTCGTATCGACTCGTTCATGAGCTTATTGGCCTGATGCATCACAAAATAGTCGATATCATCTAATGCGATACCGGCATATTCCAGCAGCCCCCTGATGTTAGGAGCTACTTCCCGCAGGGAGAAGTTGAATACTTCCATTCCGTCGAGAGCAATATGAAAGCTGTTCCTCACAATGCCCTCAGATATCTCCTTATATTCAAAGGAACGTTCTTTGGAAGCAAAATTCCTGATCCCCCCGTCGGGGATAATGATAGCCTCATATCCGGCACCGTCGGTCTGCAGGTTGAAGCTCATATTGGAAGCTCCGGACTTAAATTCCAGGGCTGTGGCTGTACCTGCATCCCCGAAGAGCGGGTAGGTGCTTTTGTCTTTGTAAGATGTATTTTGGGTTGACACATCACCCACGAGGAAAAGGCCTTTCTTTATGGCACCGCCGGTCATCATCCTTCCCATCACCGAAAGGCCGTAAACGTAACCTGAACAACCCAGGCTGATATCAAGGGCAACACAAGATTTAGGCAGGCCTAAACGGTCTTGCAAAATACCGGCTGTGGCCGGGATCAGGTAGTCACGCGACTGCGAAACAAAAATAAGCAGTTCAATGTCTTCAGCATTCCATTTCAGTCCTGCCAGCAGGCTTTCAGCCGCTTCAAAGCAAAGGTCTGAAGTAGCCATGCCCGGATCGGCAACACGTCTCTTCTCAACACCTACGGTTTTGATAAAGGTTTCCTGTTCTTTTTCGGAAAGTAATTCATAATCCCTGTTACTGACTTCCTTCTTAGGTACGGAAGCAGCGATACCTGCGATCCTGATATCCGGGATGCTGAAAATTGCCATCGGTTATATTAAGCGGCATTTGCCTTTGATGAAACCAGATTATAAAGGTAGTGTAACTTCTCTGAGTTTATGAGGTCGTCAGCGGAGATCACCACGTCGTATTCCACATTCACATGGGCAATGAAGATCAAGGCATTGATCGAGTCCCAGGTCAAATGCTCACGGATTACACTCTCCGGCTTTAAATTGCCGGTTTCCATATCTTCGAACTCCCCTTCTACCCTGGTGATAAATTCTTCAACTGTAATCATGATGATCGTCTGTTTTTTGCAAAATTACATAAAAAGTTTTGAGTTTTGGGTGTTGAGTGTTGAGTTATTGAAGATATCCGATATTTGATATTCGATATCTGATACTCAAAAGAATCGCTAACTTTGTGCCCCATGTCATCAAAAAGCAACAAGCGCAAACTCTTACTTATAAACCCCCTCAGCACAAACAGGCAGGGGCTGATACTGCATAGCCATGTGATCTATCCACCGATCGGCCTGGGTATTGTTGCAACATTAACACCTGACAACTGGGAGGTAGAACTTCTGGATGAGAACTTCGACAGGTTTGAGTACCGTGAGGCAGACCTGGTAGGC
>JAGLQD010000064.1 GCA_023136985.1 Candidatus Sabulitectum sp.
TGAAAAAAGCAGAAGAGCTGTCGGAAAGAATTTATATACGTCCATACAATGGACCTCAAGAACCAAATGAAGATGAGCCTATTTTTGTTGATAGTGATTTAGTAAGATGGACCTTGAGACCAGTTTCAATACCAGGATCTGGAGATTCGGTAACAAGGAATTATGTTGAAGTAACGTGCTTAGACGACTCAGCAATTAAAAAGCGAATCGGAGTTGAGAACGAATTTACATATATTGAGTTTGTGGATGCTTGGGGCAAAAGTGCTAAGATGCAGTTCGTTGGCCTTGTGAACCAAGAGTATCTTGATTTGAAGGATGTTGAGAGCCATTCACTGCTTGGAGGCAAATCGCTACACAATCCGTTAGAAACTATTGTGAATTCAGATGAAGTCACGATCAGTAGCAAGCAATTGCCATTTCGATCAACTATTCTCTTTTCTGCTTTTTCGGTCGATACAGATTCTGGTACCTACGGAATTCAATCTGGTATTTTTAGAGGGAAGGCATTTGCTGCATGTAAGCCAGGAAATAAGAAAATCGAAAGCGTTGTAGTAAGCTCGATCGAAAATCACCCAGAATTTAGCCTCGATGTGCTGGCAATAAAGAGCCAAATAAAGAACTTAGAAATATAGTGCTATAGAATTTAAGATTAGTACGAAGCGATAAATAGTCACCGGAATTAACAGAGTGAATTGATTTCACGTAGGTTCTATATATTGAGCGCGAGACTCAAATCCATGTATAGGCTCACTCTTTATTTATGTATTGAATAAGTGTGCTTTTTCAAGGGAATAGTTCCAAAAGAAACGCTACGGAACATCAAATTGAATTCTGAAGAGCTTTTTTAACAAAAAAGTTCCGAAAGCATCCGCTACGGGGTGCCAAATCGAACAACTTTAACGGAACAGTAAAACTCCTTCTACAGAAAATTCGACAAGTTTTCAAAATGACTACATGAATATCAGGGCAGGGAAGCAACTCGCTTTTGCCCATCAATATCTTGCAAGAACAATTTGCTTATCAAGCGGAGCATCTACAGAGGTCGGGCAAGTATTACCACTTGTGCATCACTGAGTATTTCTCCAGCACAATTAGCCTCTGCAAAGATTATGTATCTGCCGATTGGATATTCATTGCCAAGCCATTCCAGTATCAGCACTTCACCTGGAACAATGGATGAATAGACATTTTCCAGCTCCATACCGCGCACATCAAATACCTTTACTGTTACATTGCAGGCCTGCATGGGCAGGTTTACTTCGATTCGCAGAGGAGTGTGCGGTGGATTGAAAATGGTGGGAGTCAGAGTGAGGAACTTGTCAGATGATACTTCACCAATGCTGTTTGGTGCTCCCGGTGTTGCAGAGGTAACAGATGTTCCCCAATTGCTTTTTATAAACCCCATTATTTCGCAGGATCGTCTTTCGATACTGGCTCCGGAGTTGCCGCCCCACTGACTGGTATAGGGTATCATATCGATTGGTTGAAAACCATCTGTCAGCGATAGAGAATCACCGGTGTTGTTCAGTGTGGGCCATGGATCAAGTTCAATTACCAGACAGTTCACGCTGCCCCAGTGATGCTGAAAATCTTCTTCACAGGCTGTGAGAACAATGAATTCGCCTGGAGAAAGTTGCTCTGAGGGCAGCTGAGTGGAGGTTGCTGGATCGGAGAAGGTTATATCAGAGAGGGAAACAGTGCTTTCTGTTCCGTTAAAGAGTTCGACCCATTCTGTTTCATGGTAAAAGACTTCATTTATGCACAAAACAGGAGAGGGATTCCAGAAGGTTTCTGATGCGTTGTTCTGTTGGTCTTCATCTTCTGCACAGAAGAGCTCAGCTGTTATCGCTGTCTCTTCCGCCATTCCCTGCCATTCCGCATTGATGGTAATAGTATCTCCCAGAGCTGGCAGATCAGGTGTTGTGGAAAGGATCTCTTCATTTTCTGTGGCTATTCTAACAGACAGATCACCTTGAGGAACGCTTTCTGTACCCAGGCAGGTTAACCTTACTTCAATTTGAGCAGGGGTTGTTTCTTCACCCATGGCAGGAGAAAGAACAATTGAAACCACAGAGTAATCAACACCTTCTGTAATTTCGCCCGGAGCTGCCCCTGGAGTTGGCCCTACTGGTGATGAAATCCAGTTTTCTTCTGAATCAGGGTGATATGCAGTGATCCTTTCCACGCTGAGATCTGCTCCCGGATCGAAGGGAATACTGTCTTCCGGGTCGTCAGGTGTTCCGTAAGTGGATACAGTGAGAGAATCATAAAGAAGCAATACCGGGTCTGTGCTGGATAGCCCATCGCCTATGGTTGTGTTTGCAGGGTAGAAGATGGGAGTTCCACTGGGGATGTCGTAGGGCATGGCTCCATTCTCATATTCAGGATCCAGGATCAGGGCATAGCTTCCCGCTGTGAGGAACTGTGTTGTTAAACCAGTGAGCGCATCAACTGCATCATTGTCAGTTATTGAGAATGCTGTGATGTCCGCCAGCCCCGGGCCGGAAAAGAACAGTTCAATGAACTCGTCGCAGTCTTCATTGGTTGGGTTGCAGAGAACTTCAGTTATTACCGGCCACGCAGGATCTGCGGGAATATAGCTGCAGTGTTGTGTGTTATTGGACAGAATGGTGTCAGCAGAATTCTGTATTGTTGCAGCTATTACAAAAAGCCCACTGTCAGGTAGAGAGAGCGGAATAGAGAGAGTTTCACTCTGCCCGGCAGACAGGCTGATCATCTGCTCATGAATTGTTTCCCCGGGTGAAGGGGTGAGGTTGCCGTCCAGGTCGGAAAAAATGGTAACCAGGCCTTCTGCATCAAAAACACCCTGGTTGCTCACCATTGTTGTGATCATGGCTTCTATGCAGATTGAATCTGTACTGAGATCAGTCCATCCCTGATTTTCAATTACAGTTCCCGGAGTTCCACCGGGGAGTGAAGCCATCCAGTTGTATTCAGCATCGGGCCCTGAGAAAGAAATTCTTTCCATGGAGCATCCGTCGCCGGGATTAAAGGGAATGTTGTCGAGCCCGTCATCGTCGCACAGAAGCGGGTCATCATAAAGCATGGGAGTACCTGCAGTTGAAAGAAGCTGAGAGAGCGAAGGATCGCCTGGGAGGTATAAAAGAATCGGGTCGTCAGTTGTCAGACCATTGCCGACTGTTGTGTTCCCGGGAGAAAAAAGAGGTGTATCAGGTGGAATGTTCAGGGTTCCCTGATACTCCGGGTCAATAATTACTGCTGCCTGACCCGGTTTTATGTATGCACTTCCGTCAAGCGAGATGATCTGGTCAACAGCATCACCATCGGTGAAGCAGCAGCCATCCAGGGGGAAAACACCGGGGCCGGGATAGTAGACCTCGATGAATTCCTCCTGGTCCTCGTTTTGAGGATTAGCCATTACCTCTGTAATTATTGGATTGATGCCGCCACCTGTTGTGAAGTGAATTCTTGCTGTGACCTCCGGGGCAGAGCAGACAGCAGGATACCAGCCTTTCGCAGGAGCTGTAAAGATCACTTCAATGGTATCTGTCTCGCCTGGCTCAAGATTCCAGGCAGGAGAGCTGTAAAGCACTTCTTCCCACTGGGGGATGGAATCTCCGTCTGCGTCAAGGAACAGAATAACCTCACCTGTGTCCGGAGAGACTGTACCCCAGCAGGAAACAAATGCAGTAAGCAGAACTGTGCTGCCGGGGAATGGGTCGGAATTGCTGAGAAAGAGTGAATCTATAGTTACAAAAAAGGTGTCGGGAGGTGGCTCGGTTGAAGCACCTGGTGTTGGTTCCCCAGCGAACCAGCTTCCTTCACCGTCAGGGCTGTTAAGCGGATATCTGCCTATGGAAAGACCTTCTCCGGGATCAAATGGGATTGAATCGAGGCCGTCATCGTCGCAGTAGTGCCAGTCGTCGGATTGAAACGGTGTTCCAAAATAGGAAACAACATCGCTCTGAGAAGATCCAGACTGAGAGTACAGAGTGAGAGGATCTGATGACGCAGCAAGCCCGTTGCAGATAGAGTGATCACCTGTGGTGAGGATCACGGTTCCAGCCGAAAATGAAAGCCAGGGATCATTGGGGTAGTCTTCTTCCAGAAGAACAGCAAACCCGTTTGGAGGTATTACTGTGGTTCCGGTTGTGACACCGGCATGGGGGAAAGTGCCAGCCCAGGCGAGAAGCTCATCAAGTGCATCCCCATCGGTTATGGAGTAGCCGGCAACATCTACAGCCTGGTCTGATGGATTGTAAATTTCAACAAACTCACCAGTTGTTTCATTAATGGGGTTGGAGCAGACCTCTGATATGAAAGGTTGCCCGCAGAGCATGGTTGTGAAAAGTATTAATGCTTCCATGTTGAATAGTAACCGGCATGTCTTTCAGTTTTTCAAGGGGATGGAATCAAAAGCTTGATGTACTTGAACTCATTGCAGGTACACACATCGACTTGAAGTACTGTTGGACGGAGTTGAAAGCCTTATCAGGTAACACCCGGAGGCAAGCCCAGAGGAAGGAATCCAAGACACAGTATGCTCTCCCGCGGGGAAAGAACCAGCCTCAACCACATCAACAATTCTGCCATCAAGACCGTAAACAGTAACAGAAGCACTCATCGGTGAAGGCAGGCTGCAGGTAATGTGAAGGCTGGACGAGAATGGATTGGGGGAAACGGAAGTAATCTTAACAGCAGGGGAAAGATCACCGGACTCAATGCCCAGCTCAGGGGCATATTTGATCAGAAATCCCTGGCCGCCTCCTGAGCCGCTTCCCCTGCCGGCTGCGATGTATCCCCCCTGGGAAAGCTGCCTTACAGAGTAGATAACTGAGCAATTGGAATTGTATACCTGATCACTCCAGAAAAAATTACCCTCATAGTCCATTCTGACGATCATTCCGCTGGGATCAATATCAAAGTTGTTTCCTGGTGGCTGATACCTGTTCTCTCCGCCGTAGA
>JAGLQD010000640.1 GCA_023136985.1 Candidatus Sabulitectum sp.
ATCGCCTGTAATAAGCTTGGCTTTGCTCTTGCCGAAGCTGAATGCCTGGCCTCCGCCGGACATTCTTCTCATAATGAATATCCAAAGAATAATGAACAAAAGGATCGGTCCAACATTGATCAGAATAGCCATAAGACCGTTGGGGCCCCTGCCGGAAACATCTACGCCCTGAGCTCTGAGCAGATCAATAGAACCTTCATCTTCAAATGGCACGAAACTGGAATACTTCAGATACTGCTGAGCAGTCTCTCCGTTACCTATTGTCTGGGGCGATCTGAACTCACCCTCAACATCACCACCTGTGGAAAGAATCGCAGTTTCCACTTTTCCCTGACCTGCATACTCCAGAAGCTCTGTATAAGTAATTGAAGCTCTGTCTGAACCGGAGCCAAGAAAGATCACCAGTATATAAGCAAGAAGCCCAAGCATGACCCACATGGTAACGGTTCTGAAAGAACATCCTCCAAGCCCGGCGGGAGGGGTTGGAATGGGGATTTTCTTCTTTTTATCAGGAGGCGTTTTATTTTCACTCACTGTGCGTATTCTCCATTTCTTCCCTCAGAGCTACAATATCAGGCAGATTTCTCCAGAAGCCTCCAGGTCCGTCCAGCCCGTATCCCACAACAAATTTGTCGGGAATTGTAAAGAGAGTTCTATGCAAATCCACTTCCACCGTTCTTCTTGAAGGCTTGTCCAGAAGAACAACGCTGCGGATTGATTTCGGTTTTCTCGATTGAAGTAATTTCTGAATATAAGCCAGGGTAAGGCCAGTGTCTACAATATCTTCCACAATAAGAATATTTTTGTCGTGAAGTGGAAAGGAAGTGTCAAGGGTCAGACGAACTTCGCCGGACGAAACAGTCTCTTCCCCATAGCTTGCCACCCCAAGAAATTCTACCCGCACCGGCACATCCATTGCACGGATCAAATCTGCTGCGAACATAAAAGCACCCCGCAGAATGGGTATAACAACAACCTCTTCCCCGGAATACAGCTCAGTAAGCTCAGCGCCGAGAGTGTTTACTTTCTCTGATATCTCCTGTGCACTTACCAATACATCGTACTTAATATTCATTAGAACCTCCCGGGTCCTCTGGCCTCAACACGAATCTGTTCTTCATCTGCGACGAGCCTTTTGCCACCGGGAAGAATGTGTTCACCTTTTCCACCACTGTTGAGCCACTTCAGTATTTTTTGAAATTCCTCAAATCCATTTCTTGGTTTCCCCGCCATATTCCAGAGAGTCAAAGCTCCCAATACACCTGGCATCGCTCTGAGTTCCCCTCTGTTCACACTGTTGTCTTCCGTAAACATAAAAAGCTGTTCCTGAAGATCCCTCCATCCACTCAGCAGAGTTCCGGAACGACAGATCCCGGA
>JAGLQD010000641.1 GCA_023136985.1 Candidatus Sabulitectum sp.
CATATCCTCCATGCTGTACATACCCGGAGGTTTACCTGCAACAAAAACTGCTGCGCGAATGGCCCCCAGAGCAAAGACCCGTCTGTCTGTTGCCATGTGACTCAATGTAAGCCTCTCCCCGTCTCCCATGAAATAAAGATGGTGCTCACCAGTTACATCACCGCCTCGAACAGCATGTACACCAACTGAACCCTTTTTTCGCTCTCCTGTATTTCCCCTGCGCCCGAATACTTTCTCTCCATCCCACTTCTTCAGTAGGGAAAGAGCTGTACCACTGGGGCTGTCTTTCTTGCTTCCATGGTGAAACTCGATCAGCTCTCTGTCAAAGTTTTCTCCGAGCATGCCGGATGCCAGTTCCATAAGCCTTCCCAGTACATGAATTCCAACACTCATATTTGATGAGTAGAAAACAGGGTGACTTGCTTTCCATTTATGGAGCAGAGCAATTTCTTTCTCGCCAAGGCCGGTGGTTCCAGAAACAAGAGCAACACCGGTTCCCTTTATAAGACCATCGAGATCATTCCATGCAGACGGCAGAGAGAAATCAATAACCACTTCTACAGCAGGATCCAGCGTGAGCTTGTCTCCAGCATCGAAAGCCTGGATCATATCAACTGTGCCTGCTGCTGCTTCTGCTGCCATAAGCCTGCCCATTCTTCCTGCTGCCCCGAAAACCGCAACCCTTGTCATGCAAGCTCCATGAGCTCTAGAACACCCTTCAATATGTGTTTGCTCTCTTCCCTGAGGGAAACCAGAGGTTCTCTGAGAGTCTCGCTGGATATCACTCCCATTAACTGGAGTGCTTTCTTTGCCGGAGCAGGATTGCTCTCTATGAAGAGTACCTTGAAGAGAGGAAAAAGAATTTCATGAAGCTCTCTTGCTCTCACAACATCGCCGTTCAATCCCGCTGCGATCATTCTGCTCATCTGCGATGGCGCCACATTGGATGTTACCGATACAACGCCGGAGCCCCCCATCAGAACCTGAGCAAGACAGAGATGATCATCTCCGCTCATGTAAGACATGGCAGACATGGAACGAAGCTCCGTTACCCTCTCTACACTGCCTGCAGCATCTTTTACACCAATGATGTTGGGATGTTCTCCCAGCCTGGCAATGGTTTCAATGGTCATGGCGGTGCCTGTGCGCCCGGGAACATTGTATATGATAACCGGCTTCAGGCTGGCGTCAGCCACTGCAGTATAGTGGGCGATCTGCCCCTGGGGAGTTGGTTTGTTATAGTACGGAGTAATGATAAGAACTGAATCCACCCCGGTCCTGCACACTGTCTCCGTAAAACTCACAGTGGTGGCAGTTCCATTTGTACCGGTTCCGGCAATCACTGGAACTCTTCCATTGGATGTATCAAGAACGGTTTGAATGACCTCCAGCTTTTCTCTGCTGGAAAGAGTGGCTGGTTCTCCGGTACACCCGCAGGCCAGAAGAGCCTGAACCCCTGAGGAAATCTGGAATTCCACCAGATCCCTCAGTGATCCATGATCAACAAGTCCGTTCTTGAAGGGTGTAACCAGTGCTGTTACAGTGCCCTTCAAAACCATTTGTTACTCCTTTGCCTTCTTAATAAAAGGTGTAAGTAGATCCATGGGGATCGGGAAAGCAATTGTAGAATTGTTTTCCACAGCAATATCAGTCAATGTCTGCAGATACCTGAGCTGAAGAGCAGAAGGATGTCTGTCAAGGATCTCTGCAGCCTGGGAGAGTTTCTGAGACGCCTGAAGCTCCGCGTCTGCACGGATTATCTTCGCTCTGCGATCTCTCTCGGCTTCTGCCTCCTTGGCCATCATCCTCTGCATGTCTTCCGGCAGATCAACATGTTTTACTTCAACAGTTGACACCTTGATACCCCATGGGTCAGTCATTCTGTCAAGAATGCTCTGAAGCTTGCCGTTTATCTCATCTCTGTTTGCAAGAAGTTCATCCAGAGTTGCCTCACCTAGAACACTTCTGAGGGTGGTCTGGGCAAGCTGATTGGTGGCATACATGTAATTGGTAACTTCCAGTATAGCCCTTTTGGGATCAATTACCCTGTAGTAGGTCACAGCATTGACCTTAATACTGACATTGTCTCTTGTAATAACATCCTGTGGAGGAATGTCCATTGTGATAACACGAAGATCCACCTTCTTCATTGAATCAATAACGGGGAATACAAAAATCAGACCCGGTCCCTTGATCCCGATAACCTTACCAAG
>JAGLQD010000642.1 GCA_023136985.1 Candidatus Sabulitectum sp.
ATCACTCCGGGGTACACTGTTTAACACAGACAGCAGAACAATCTCAATAGAATCAGCAGGCACTCCACCGTTGTCTGCCAGAATTACCTGTGCCATTGGTGCGAATGGGATCTGATCCGAATCAACCACTTCGCGAAGACCCAACAGAACCTCAGCATCCATGCCGTAAAGCTCCAGCCGTTTTTCTGCTGCTAGAAGTGTGTAACGCGTCTTTTCCATACCACCAGTTGTACCTGTGCTGTCAGAGTAGGTGATGTACAATTTGAGGTTCCTCTCTCTGTCTCCCGCAAGCCTCAACCACATAAAATCTCCAGGGCGGGAGGCACATTCACCCAGGGCAAGAAGAGCATCATCATACCTCTCTTCGTGCTCAAGAAGAATAGCCCTTCTGTAGAGAGCCTCAGCTCCTGTTTCTCTGTAGCTGTCCAGCTCAACAGCATCCAGATATGCTGTCAAAGCTCCATCGGTATTACCTGCCATCTCATCAGCCCGTCCCTTCAACAGGGATATATCCGCCATCTCCCGATCAGAACGGTATCCAAGCAGAAGCCTGTTAAGCTCCTCCGATGCTTTTTCCGGCATACCGGCCTCTACGTAACACTCTGCAGCAGTGACCAGGGCCCGGTAGAACACATCGCCCCGCTCCTGGATGGCAGTGGCGCGCAGACACATAACAGCTCCACTGTCAGGCATACCCAGTGCAGTAAGAATTTCTCCGCCTGTGATATAGTATTCCGCACTCAGGCTGTCTCCGCCGGATGGAGTCAATGTATCAAACACCGCAGCAGCCAGTTGAGGATGATCAGCCTTCAGGTATGCTTCGCAAAGCAGCAACCGGCTCAGTGTATATCTTCGACTGTTATTGTCTGAAACTTCAACAAGTGCTGCAGCCGCATCGTTATACCTTTCAAGCTCAATGGCTGCTTTCCCCATACCGAGCCTTGCTCTGTCAAGAAGAGACCTGTCATCTGTCATAACAGCAACAGAAGCATATGACATCATTGATTCCTGGAAATCACTTGTGCCGCTTCCCATAAGAGATCTCTGACCTCGAAGAAGCAGCGCGTTACCAAGCAGCAACTGGGCATCGTCCACCCATCTGCTGTTGGGATATCTTGCAAGAACTCTTCCAGCACCGGCAACTGCCTTATCAAGCAGAGCTTCTTCGTGGGAGGAAGGATCATCCGGATGCTCATGGGCATAATCAAGAGCTTCCTCATAACTGGCATTGGCATTGTAGAACGTATTGTAGTAAGCGCACCCGCCCATAAGCAGTATCAGCACAGGAATAACAAGCTTAAACAAATTCACCCTCCCTGTATAGCTCCCGCCTGCGCCAGACTCTCAACACCTTACCGGTGAGTGTCTTACCGAAGAATGGAGAATTTGATGATCTGGAAAATGTGCTGGAGTATTCCCATTGCAGTTCCGGGCTATACAGAACCATGTTCAGCGGTTTTCCCGGTGCGATATCAGAGAACGCACTGTGCAGAATGGCAGCAGGTGCTGAAGTGATCAGACGGATAATGTCTATTGGCTTCATTCCTGCCTCCCGAGCAAGAATATCCAATGTGACTGAGAGAAGAGTCTCCAGACCGGTGATTCCAAATGCAGCGCTGGCAAGAGGCTGATCTTTTTTTTCCACTGTATGCGGTGCGTGATCACTGGCAATGGCGGTAACCATCCCATTCCCGATCATTTCCACTATCTTTTTTCTGCTTTCCTCGGAACGAAGTGGAGGATTCATCTTAGCCACTGCACCCATGGCAATCACCGCTTCTTCGTTCAGAGCAAGATGATGCGGTGTTACGTCGCATGTGACTCTTAACCCGTCCAGTGATGCTTCATAAGCCAGCCTGACACTCTCCGGGGATGACAGATGCGTAAGATGCAGCCTGGCACCACTGTCTGAATTACGGAGAACACCAATACACCTTTCAACATCAAGAAACTCAGCACTTTCCGGTATTCCCCCGGCGCTTGTCTCCTTCGAAGCCTGACCCTGATTTACTGCACCCCCTGCTGCCAGTGAAGTTACCTCCGGATGTTCAATAACAACTCCGTCAAAAAGAGCTAAGCTATGAAAAGCCTCCAAAAGAGCGTTATCGCTTTCAACCGGACTGCCGTCATCACTGAAGCAGGTAATACCGCTTCTTGCAAATCCCTCGAAATCAACACATACCTTACCTGCCCGTCCTGCAGTAACACAGGGGACAGGGCAAATTTCTGCCAGTCCAAAGGATTCCCCCAGCTCTTTAAGGGCAATCACAGGAGCAAGTGAATCCAGACAAGGAGTTGTGTTGGGCATCATGCCAACACAGGTTACGCCACCAGCTACAGCAGCACGAAGACCAGTCTCAAGAGATTCGGCCTTTTGATACCCGGGAGTTCTTAAATGCACATGCATATCCACAATTCCAGGGAACAGCCACAGCCCTGAAGGATCATCTGAAGTTTTCCTGATCCATTTGACACGATCCTTCTCAAGAGCCACATCAACGATCCCATCAAAACCTGAAAGCGGATTAAGAAGTCTTACACCTCGCAAAATTTCGTTTATTTCACCCATTGTATCAGTCCGAGTAATCCTTTCCATCATCTGCTGCACTACCGCCATCCGGGGCGTTTGTCTCAGTAGAGTACCCTCTGGGAGCAACTACCTCTCTAACCGGAGTTGAGTTCCAGTCACCTCTCTCAACAATGGTCTTTATTACCTCTGTGCCAAGTCCCACTGATCCGAATGCGTCAAAGAACCGCAGTGCCCATTTTTCTGTTTCATCAAGAATTCTCTTGTGATACTCTCCGGGCAGAGCCATTATCTCTGCATGGAAGGGCAGATTCAATTTCTTGTAATTACCGGAATTCCTGGCCCATCCCCTGGCATCAGCAGCTTTGACCATTCTGTTCCATAGCTCAATGGGGATACCCTTGTCAGACCTCTTCACATAACTGCCATTATCCATCACTGCGTTACCACTCTCCGAGTCCATTTCAAGACCGAAAAGAATGTTCTGCCAGAGAGTCCCTACATTGCCCTTATTAATTCCGTACTCTCTGAATTGACCCACTTTATCCAGTGGAGTTCCACTGATCCCGTGCTGAGCAATGGTTACCCCGTACTTTGCTATTGCATCAGCTATAGCCCGGGTTCGCTCAAGGTCTATGCCCTCGTCCTCCCCGGCGGAAGTATCGTAAGTACCATGCTTGGACCCATTGCTGATTGCCAGGAAATCCGGGAAAATACCCCAGGAATTCAATCCCCCTATGTAGTACTCCGCCTCTTCAACCGTGGTAAGAACCCCTGCGCCCTTGATCTCTCCCACTTCTGTTTCAAGGCCGATATACGGCGGAATGTGCATGCCGAGGTCTCTTGTATACATAAGATTTTCCCAGTCATGGTTATGAGAAGCATCTATGGCCACCGAAGTCCATCCCATGGAAATTGCATTGGGGACGACCTTTAGGGCATCCATAAGATCCTCGTTGGATTTTATTGCGAAGTGATCCATGTGCAGAGAATAAACCACATGATCTCCGAGCTGACTGGAATAGTGCATGGCAAGAGGGGGCAGGTTCTTGAAATTAACCCCTGTGTAAGTTGCCTCGGATTTTGCAAGCTCCAGAAGAACAAAACTGT
>JAGLQD010000643.1 GCA_023136985.1 Candidatus Sabulitectum sp.
TCACCGAGAACAACATCGGAGATGTGCTCTCTTTAAGAAATCTTTTAACAGACCTGAGGGAGCAGGGAATGATCACAGGTGGACCGAAGCCCTTTGCAAAAAAAGACAGATCAAGATTTCTGCAGGCGCTGGATGAAATTATAGTAAAGATCAGGATCAGGAACGGCATTCGTTAACTTCTACCATAGTTATCCACCTTCCTGACTTGCCCTTTTCTTTACAGCACCGTTGCAGAAGCTGGAGATAAAGTTTGTTGCCGGTATCATTACCAGGAGGAGGAAAACCATGAGCGAAGAAAAGAAGAAGCTTTCCCCGCTTGCTTACGAGTCCATGGACGGTGGTGATTACCCTCCATATGTACCTTCTCAGAGAAGAATGAAAGAATTTTCTGTGAGAGCCATCGTTCTTGGTGTGATCCTTGCGGTGATTCTTGGTGCTGCCAACGCTTATCTGGGTTTGAAGGTGGGAATGACTGTCTCCGCATCCATTCCTGCAGCTGTTATCTCTATGGGAATTCTCAGAGGGCTTCTCAGGCGTGGAACCATTCTGGAGAACAACATGGTGCAGACCATTGGCTCTGCAGGTGAATCAATTGCCGCAGGCGTGATTTTCACCATTCCAGCTCTGTACATGCTGGGGCTCGCTCCAAAACTTATCACTGTTACCCTTATGGCCGGCCTTGGTGGCACCCTGGGGCTTCTGATGATGATCCCTCTCAGGCGGGCTGTGATGGTGGAAGAGCATGGAAAACTTCCCTTTCCCGAGGGAACTGCCTGTGCCGAGGTGCTTGTTGCAGGAGAGGTGGGTGGAGGCTCCGCCAGAACTCTCTTTACAGCAATGGGAGTTGCAGGGCTGTACCGCTTTGCCCAGAACGGTCTTAAGCTATTTCCTGAAAGCATCGAGTGTGCAATAAGCGGGTTCTCAGGTGCAATGCTTGGAGTGGATATTCTTCCGTCCCTTATGGGGGTTGGTTTTATTATTGGAATGAGGATATCCAGTGCCATGCTTACGGGAAGTATTATCTCGTGGCTCTGCATCATACCGCTGATCAAATTCTTCGGCGCTGAATCCTCTGCCATATTCCCTTCGGAGATGCCCATATCAGATATGGGTCCATGGGATCTATGGAACAACTATATCAGATACATAGGTGCCGGAGCAGTTGCTTTCGGGGGTATTATCAGTTTTATCGAAGCTCTTCCCACCATCTTCCGGAGCTTCAAAAGAGTTCTGGAAACTTTCAGCCTGAAAAAGGTGGGAATAGATATTCGCACTCAACAGGATCTGCCGGGAGCTGTTGTGGTGATCGGTTCACTGTTGATTGCCATTGCAATGCTGTTCATTCTACCAATTGACAGCATGATCGGAAGGATTCTTGCCGCTGTGTCGGTTGTTGTATTCAGTTTCTTTTTTGTAACTGTTTCAAGCCGAATTGTTGGTCTGGTGGGCAGCTCGAACAATCCGGTTTCCGGAATGACAATTGCTACCCTGCTGCTTACGGCTCTCATTGTTAGAATGGCTGGAATTTCCGGTACTGCAGGCATAATGGCCAGTCTTGGAGCTGGTGCCATAGTATGCATCGCCCTTGCAGCCGCAGGAGACATGTCACAGGATCTGAAAACAGGTTTCCTGCTTGGTGCGACTCCGAAGTATCAGCAGCTTGGTGAGATCATAGGAACCCTGGTTACTGCCCTTGTGATTGGTTTTCTGTTAAACATTCTAGATACCACTTACGGTTTTGGTTCCGCTGAACTGCCTGCTCCCCAGGCAACCCTGATGTCCATGGTGGTTAGAGGAATATTCAATGGCAACCTCCCCTGGACTCTGATCTTTATTGGAGCTGCTCTCGGGCTGGGAGCAAGGCTCATCGGTCTTCCGGTTCTGGCGTTCGGTGTGGGGATCTACCTGCCAGTCCACTTGAATCTTGCGGTTTTCATGGGCGGAGCAATCAGAGGGCTTGTACAGAGAAAATTCCCCAAAGGCTCTAAGCGGCACAAAGGCGTTATGGAAAAGGGAATGCTTATGAGTTCCGGTATGGTTGCAGGAGGGGCTCTGGTAGGTTTGATCGTGGCCATTCTAACCTACTTCAAACTTGGTGAAGGCATCAAAATCGGTGGTCTTTTTGAGGGCAGTATGATAGCGGGCCTTGTTGTGTTTCTTCTTCTTGGAGTTTATCTCTACACCGGAGTTGTAAAGAAAA
>JAGLQD010000644.1 GCA_023136985.1 Candidatus Sabulitectum sp.
CCTCCAGAAGATCATGCAGATCCTCAGGAAGAATTCCTTCTTCCTCCAGCATGGGAACTTCATGAAAGGATGGATCTACACTCTGAGTCACAACTGGAGCACCATCAACATAGATCTTTTTTAGTTTGTACATCAACTGAAGGATCATACTCTTCGAGAAAAGACCCTGCCTGATCCCCGAATCGGGAAGTCTCTCAACAATACCTGCACTCCCGCGGAGAAAAGGACCCATGTCATTAACCCCCACAAGAAACAGAGCCGCATCCGGCTTGATCTGTGAAAGAACTTCTCGAACAAAAAGCAAATGAGTATCTGCACTGTGTCTGGGGATTCCCCCATTCCCAACCCATGTCATTGGATATATTTCCCTCAATCTACTCTGGATTATATGGGGCCAGGTCAGAGCATCATCAAGGTAGTAGTTTGCTGTAGTGCTTCCTCCCACTGTTACTAAAGTAAAATACTCATCCCACTGCTCAGGTGGATCTTCGCCACGAAATCCCCACATGTTTGTGGAAAGAGTTCCTCCCGGCGTAACCCCGGGCAGATCAACTTCAAGTTTGGTGACCTGGTGTGGCCTAAGGCCGAAACGAGGATTGAAAACGCTCATGGGCAATACTGCACGCAAAGCAATCTCGCCCATCACAATTGCAGCAGTCAGAGCGACTACCATGAGCAATGTCCCAACTAAAACAGTTTTCCTTCTTGCTTTCTCGAAAAGAGCGAATGTGATCAGACCTGGAGAAAAGGAAAACATAAAAACACCGATAACAAAGCTTTTTCTCTGAAGAAGTGGAACTGGAAAAAGAAACCAGATCACGAATAAAACAAGAGGAGGGAGGATTGCAATAAGAGCAGATGCGAAATTCGGTATCCTGGAAAGAATCGGAAGTACATACTTAATGAAACGGAGTGGCTGAGCAATCTGCACCCCTGTAATAAACACGATGATCAGTAGAACAATAATCAGAAGACCCATGGGTACAGACCATCTTCCGAGAATCTCTCCTCCTGAGCTTTGAGAAGCTAAGAGCGAGAATAACATCAAAACGAGTGAAAAAAACAGGATAACTGACACATACCTCAAAGTGTTTCTGTTTGCATTCATAGAATATCACTGGCAAGTTCAGCGAGTTTGCTGCGCTCCCCTCGAACAAGATTTACATGGGCATAAATGCTCTGATCTTTCATTCTGCTTACAAGATATGCCAGACCATTGGATCTGCTGTCGAGATATGGTGTATCTATCTGATAGATATCCCCGGTAAAAACAAATTTGGTTCCCTCGCCAGCTCTTGTGATAATTGTTTTAACTTCGT
>JAGLQD010000645.1 GCA_023136985.1 Candidatus Sabulitectum sp.
AAGATCTAAGGTGGGGACAAGAGAGAACAGAACAAATCCCACAATGAAAAGTGGGATTGTGTTTCTTCTCCCATTGGACTCACTCCCTGAACCATTCCGCGAAAAAATAGCAATGAGTATGAATACCACAGGAGTAAGCATCAGAACCCTTGTCATCTTCACTATGGTGGCGGTTTGCCCTGCTGATTCACCCACCGAGAACCCCGAAGCAACCACCTGACCCACCGCCTGCAGTGTGTTTCCAATAAGCAGACCCGCATTGACTTCTGAGAATTTCAATAGAACAGTTCCGATCAGCGGTAACAGAAATATGCCTATGGTCCCAAGAAAATTGATAACCGCCACAGACAACCCCACCTCTTCTTCATCAACACCGATTATCTCTTTTGTGGCTGCAATTGCAGAACTACCGCATATGCCGTTGCCTATTCCTATTAGAAGCGCGAATTTTCTGTCAAATTTAAACATCTTCGCAAAGAGAAGCGAAGATGAAATGGTAACAGCCATGGCTGTAACTATTATAAGGATCGACTGATAACCCAGATCCTTAAGAATCATGAAGTTCAGATTCACCCCCATGAGTGCAACAGCAAAAGCCAGTATCCGTTTTTCGCAGAAGGATATCCCGGGGATGAATCTTTTTCCGGGTTTCAGTGTATTTCCCACTGCGACCCCGAGGAGTATCGCAACGGCTACCGATCCAAACGGAATAAATTTGGAAAGAACCTCAGCCAAAACTCCAAGAACTATACACAAACCAAGCCCGTAAGCTGATCTCATAAGAGTGTCTTATTTCACTCTTCTTGAACCATTCACAGGATCCAGTTTTTCGATGGTCTTTTTGCAGTATGCCTCAAGGATCTGAATAAATTCATCCTCTTCCACAGCGACCCTTACTGCTATATAGTCATCGATTATTCTCTCTCCTCTTGTGTAGTCTTTCATTCTGGAAGAGATCGCGGCACTTCTTACATAGCGAAGCAGATCCAGCATTTCACCGGTTTCGCTGTCGTTCAGTGACCCGTCAAGGTTTTTCTTCCAGAGTTCCATGCTTCTGAGGCACTTACGGTAAACCTCAATGCCTTTAACACGGTCTTCTTCCGTTATGAAGTTCTTTCCAGCTCCGGGCATGGTGTCACATGAATTCTGTTCAAGTCTTTCCCGGGCATCTTCAACCATCAGAAGTACTTCGTCTGAGAAAACGGAAGTATCAACAGAAGTGTGTACAGCTTTGAGTCGTTTCCTGTATTTCCAGGAATTCCTCAGTACCGAGTATAGATTCTCACTGAGCATCCAGCCTGGAATAAGTCTGTTCCAGCCTTCGGGCACACCCTGCGGCCGTTTGTGAGGCAGGGTAATAAGAGAAAACGGAAAACTGACCCGCTGGGGAAGGGTTGTAAGACCAGTAGCGATTATTGTAAAAGGGCTTCGGCTGAAATCCGCAGGAAACTTGACCGATGTACTGAGACCGAAGAATTGACCAGTTCCAGGCTTGATCTCCTGATCGGGAAGTCGGGAAGTATGGTTACTGCCAACATTTGCACCGTATCCTATGTTACCCCGGCCTCCTGGCCACATGGCGGCAATAAGAAGAGACTGATGGTGAATTCCCGTGAGAGGCCCTACCACACTGGCTGTGACTTCTCCCTCGCCAAGAACACTGTCTGCTCCAAGAAAAGAGTCGGTAAGTTTCCCGTGCCTTTCCACCACAGCGCATTCACCTGCTATTGAATTCTCGACTATGGCAAAAGAGTCAACTGAGGAATTCCACTGAAGAACACTGTTCCTCACCAGAGCTCCATCCACTGCTGAAGCGCCACTGAATAGAATTGAACCCCTGACAGCTGCAGCGTTGTTAACCAGCCCTCTCGCAAGGATCAAACTATTATGAATACAGGAACAATTTATAATGATCGCATCCCGACCGATAACACCTTTCAACTTCTCCCGGATGCTGTTCC
>JAGLQD010000646.1 GCA_023136985.1 Candidatus Sabulitectum sp.
AAGGACCGAGACTTTACACAGGATAAAAATTCTGAATCGATCAGTGACACCACAAAAAAGGGGTCTCCTCCATTGAGCAGACCCCTTAAAATATATGTGATCAGATCAGTTTATAACTGCACCAACAATAATTTCAGTATGATCGGTAGCCATGGCCATTACTTCCTGAACCTTGCCGCCGAATACGCTGCTCATAAGGCCTGTATTCATTCTGGAGACGATGACTCTGCCATCAGATGTCTCATAAACAGCAACCCTGCAAGGCATCATTGAGGAAACTATTCTGTTATCATCACCTGTAAGAATGTCACCTGCAAGGTCTACATTGCACAGCTCAATAACAGTAACCTTTTCAACATCATAGCCACCGCTGGCAACAGAATTGTGTATTTCATGTGTTGCAGGGATCTTCCAGCCGAGTTCCTCTGCATTGGCTATGATCATCTCAACGGTTTCGTCGTGTGAAAAATTGCTTTCAGACTCAGTGATCATGGCAGATGGTGCGCTGAGGAAACCGAATACACCCATTAGGATCGCTCCAAGAAGCACTCCACCCAGTCCGGTAAATATTGTCTTTTTATCCATTTTCGTTTTTTCCTTTCAATTCCAACGGTTCAGCATCAGCCAATCTGGCTGAGACACTGTCTTCTATTCTCCACGCCTTGTATCCATTCTTCTTTAATATTTCAACTGCCCGATCTGCGAAATCGCAATATTTGTCACGGCAGTATGCTATCACAGGCGTTCCCGCCGGTATAGTCTTCATGTTTTCTTCGAAGTTCTTAAAGGGCACACTGACAGCACCGGGAATGTGTGCCTGTTCGTATTCCTCAACAGGCCTTACATCGATGAGCATTGGATTTACCGGAAGCCTGGATTTGTTCAGAAGGCTCCTGTTCTCCCGCAACTTGCTGAGAGAAAGCTGCATTTCAGGGTAGATATTCTCTGAAAGCTGCTTCATCTGCTCAAGAAAGGCTGCAATATCTTCCCCTGCAATGGAGTAGATCGAGAATCTTCCCCGTTTTTCAGAAACCACAAAGCTGTCTCTTTTCAGTTTCTGCAGATGATGAGAAACTGTCCTTACTGGTAGCCCGGTTACCTCGGAAAGAGATTCAACCGATCTCTCCGCCTGACAGAGAGCATCTACAATACGAATTCTTTCAGGAGATTCAACAAGCTTTCCAATTCTGGCAAGACAATCGTAAAGTCGTATTCTTTCCACGGCATTCCTCTCCTTTCTTCACGGTAACGCTCCAATGTTCGTTGGAATATAGGATTTTAAAGGAATCTGTCAACCTGTGCTGGAAAAGGCCTGTTTACCCGCAGTATGTGTATTCTGTATTTATGAATTCAGCTTGTTATCTCTCGTTCCAGAAGTCCTGCTTGAACTCTGATCCCTTCACGATGGAAAGAGCCTGATCGATGGAATGATCCATATTGTTGTACCAGAATGAACCGGACCTTCCAGTGAGGAAGAGCCCTTCTGGGATCTTGATTGATGCCAGTTTTTCCTTGTAATCAAGAGTGTATACAGGATAAGTCTCCGGAATGCGCCGCCAGTCGATGAACATTACATCATCACCCTTTATAGCTCCCACGCTTTTCAGATCTTTAAGGAGTCGTTCACGAATGATCTCTGGATCCTTCCAGAAGTCGG
>JAGLQD010000647.1 GCA_023136985.1 Candidatus Sabulitectum sp.
AGCACGATTGGACGCAGCGGAATACCATATCAGAATTCCGCCGATAACAAAAACACAAAGTGATATTACCACGGTCATCTTGAACTTCAACGATCTGAACTTACCCACGGACCCACCGGTCCCTTCATCCCTCCGAATTTAAAAATGAAACCATCCATACCCCAATGGAAAGAATCACTTCCACATGGTTAATTGTACAAAAATATTCCTGCTAAGTAAAGAGCTGTATGTCTTCTAAATCAAGCCAAACAGCATAAATAACAATAATGTGCATTCAGAAGAAGATGCAGCTCATCCAGGCCAATACCAGCACTTCCGTTAGAATTTCTCTTAACCCTGACCAGTAAGCATCCTCTTGAAAATTGGGATCATAGGAGCGAAGATCCCACCGAAAAGCACACCTGTGGAAAGTCCCACAATAGACGCGAATCCCCAGCCCTGTTCCATGGTGAAGGCAAAGATCACAGTAAGAACAACCGCTATAGAAATTGTGATCATTGCAAAACGACGCAGACAACCGCCTTTCGACTGTGGCTCTCGCACTGCTTTCAGGTCAGGCATGCGAACCAGCTCCGGTTTTATTGCAGTAAGTTGCTTTGTGATCCTGAACGGAGCCTTACTGTTGGAATCATGATTGGGCATTTTCCTGAAAAGAACATGGGTGATCTTCCCCTGCAGTTTTCTGTAAATAAGAGTACCTGTCATGGCATCAGTAATTCTTGACTCCAGGTTCAGCTTCATAAGTTTCGGAGTTGAAGCGTCGCCAGGTATGGCATAAATGAACTCAAGTTCCTCGAAAGGAATTCTCTGCATGTCCTTTGTATTTCCAGTAAAAGAGATGAACTCCAGAAACAGAGCGGAAGGGGTCAATGCCACAAATACATTCTTCATGCCCAGGCTACCCCATCCGAATGCAAGAACATCTTCCCCGGTTGCCTGCTGAAGACGAATTCTTAGTTCCTCACTATCTCTGACCTGTGCCATTTTCAATCCTTCTCGATGGAGTAATAAATTATTCATCAAATATGCTCAATTGCTATTGCCCTACCAATGGAGGAGAGGAAAAACACTTGACAGAAGTGACTGAATCAGCTATTCATCTCA
>JAGLQD010000648.1 GCA_023136985.1 Candidatus Sabulitectum sp.
TCACAGATACATAAGCGAATGTTCTAGAGAGAAACGCAGGCAGTATTCCTCCTGCTAGGAAAAGAAGAGCACTTAGAACAAGTGCAATTGCAAGATTTGTGGCAGGTCCCGCCATGGCAACAAGCATCATTCCCTTTTTGGGATCTCTGAAGAAATTGGGATTCACCGGAACAGGTTTTGCCCATGCAAAGAGAAAGGGTGAATTCATGAAAATAAGCATAGCAGGCAGTATTATTGTTCCAAACAGATCTATGTGTACGATCGGGTTGAATGAAAGTCTTCCCATTCTGGAAGCAGTGGGATCGCCCAGCCTGAATGCAGTGTATCCGTGAGCTATCTCATGGCAGACCACACTGAAGAAAACCATTACAAGAACAAGCGGCATTTCCATTAACATATTGATTTATCTCCTTCTTCCGGCAAGCACCAGCCATAGCATCTGCCCGATGGCAGCCAGAGCACTGGCGACATATGTCAGTGCAGCTGCAGTAAGAACCTTTTTCACTCCGGCCACATCCGAAGGGGGGAAACCTCTTTCCTTTTCCAGCCAGTTCACAGCCCGGGCACTGGCATTGAATTCAACTGGAAGAGTTACCAGTTGGAAGAGCAAAGCAACGCCGTAAAGAGCAATGCCAATGTAGATCATGTTGGTAATTCTAAAGAAGAAACCACCGATCAGAAGAGGAAACAACATCCTGCTGCCCAGATTAGCCACGGGGATCAGTGCTGTTCTAAATTTAAGTGGGGAGTACCCCATGGCATGCTGAACCGCATGACCTGCCTCATGGGCTGCAATTCCAATGGCAGCAACGGAATCACTGCCATAAACACTGCTGGACAACCGCAGTGTTCCTGACCGGGGATCGTAGTGGTCAGTAAGTTTCCCCTGAACCTGCTCGATTCCGATATTTGCCAGACCGTAGTTATCTAGAATACTTCGAGCCACCCCAGCTCCTGTAAGCCCCAGCCCATTCCGCACCCTGCTGTATCTGTTAAATGTGGAATTCACCCTGGAGCGGGCGATGACACCAAGAATGAACGCTGCAAGAATAACAATTATTCCGGAATTCATATCATACATCATTTGTAAAAACATCTATTCCACCCTTCGTTATCCATAGGCA
>JAGLQD010000649.1 GCA_023136985.1 Candidatus Sabulitectum sp.
TCCTTCAAGGGGTATACCATTGTTCATCCAGAACTCTATTTCTCTCATGAGGCAGCTGCAGCGGTAGAGGCACCAGGTATGCTTCCCATATATGGTCTTACTGCGGGATTGACCCAGAGTGTCATGAGAAAACTGATTGCATACGCTCTTGAATCGGTAAAGACTGCACTGGTTGATATTCTCCCTCCGGATACTATCAAAGCAAAAGGATTCGCCGGACGGTGGGATGTGTTCAAGGCAGTTCACATGCCCGATTCTCCCGAAGAGAGTGCCGTGGCAAGAAGATTGCTGGCGCTTGAAGAGCTTTATCTTTACAGATCTGTACTGACCGCTGCCAGAGAGAAAACCAGAAGAGAATCTGGAATTCCCATGTCTTCCATTTCCCTGAAAGATTTTGAATCCACGCTGCCATGGCCCCTTACACCGGCTCAGAAGCGGGTTTGTATGGACGTGTCTTCTGACCTGTCCAGAGGCTCTCCCATGAGAAGACTTGTACAGGGAGATGTGGGCTCAGGGAAAACTGTTGTTGCTGCATTTGCATGTGTTGTCGTGGCTCTGGCCGGAAAAACCGCTGCTGTACTTGCTCCCACTGAAGTACTAGCCAGGCAGCACTATACAAGTTTTAGCAAGTTTTGTAGCAGGTTTGATCTGGAAGTCCATCTTCTTACCGGGGGCACAACAGGTCCTGAAAGAAAAAGAATAGGAGAAAGGCTCAGAGAAAACCCTCAGTCGATCCTCATAGGCACCCATGCCATACTGGAGGGCTGGGTTCCGCTTGCTGAGCTCGCATTGCTCGTTATAGATGAGCAACACCGTTTCGGTGTTTCCCAGAGAGCTAAACTTCTTTCTTCAAGAAGGGAGAGGCCACACGCTCTTGTTATGTCCGCAACTCCCATCCCCAGGACGCTTGCAATGGCTTTTTACGGTGATCTCGATATTTCAATTATCGATAAATTACCCCCGGGCAGAGGAACAACTGAGACCAGATTGGTGAGTGAATCAGAAAAGGGTACAGTTTTCAAGTTCATGATGGAAAGGCTTCTGCAGGGAGAAAGAGTGTTTCTGGTATATCCACTTAAGGAAGCTTCGGAGCAGAGTGATCTCATGGATGCTGCTTCCGCATATGAAACGGTTCGCAGGGGTCCCATGGCCGAGTTCGGAACCGGACTGCTTCACGGCAGTATGCCTTCCAGTGAGAAAGTAGCAGTAACAAACCAGTTCAGTGCAGGCGAGATCGCTGTTCTTGTAAGCACAACTGTGATCGAGGTTGGAATTGATGTGCCTGAAGCTACAGTAATGGTTATTGCCAACGCCGAGCGATTCGGACTCAGCCAGTTGCACCAGCTCAGGGGCAGAGTGGG
>JAGLQD010000065.1 GCA_023136985.1 Candidatus Sabulitectum sp.
GGGGGGCAGCAGCAAAGAGTGGCAATCGCCAGGGCTTTAATAAACGAGCCTGTTTTGATTCTGGCGGATGAACCCACTGGAAATCTTGACAGTGATACAAGTGCAGGAGTGGAAAAGTTGATAATGGAGCTGGCAGAAGAGGGTAACCGATCATTTCTTCTGGCAACGCACAGCCATGATCTTGCATCTGCAGTTCACAGAAGATTGTTTCTAAGCTTGGGTGTTTTGAATGAAAATGAATAAATATCCTATTCAACAGGAAGGCGAATTGCTATATTCTTCACACCAATTCAGTCTTTTTTATCACGGGGAAAGAGGGAGGAGCTAATTGCCTGAACAGCATACTGACCGAGCCAGGAAAGTTCTTATTGAAGCAAGGGCCGAAGCAGCCCGTTCCGGGAAAAGGGAGATTGGCACCGAATTCATACTTTACGCTATTCTGAACATTGACGGTTCCGGGGCTGCAGCGCTGTTACGAAGTCTTAAGGTTAAGACAGGAGAAATGCGTTCCCAGCTCAGAGCCAATCTGCGCCATGGACCTATTCCCAGCCACCTTGTAGACAGAACAAACCTCACATGGAGCCACCGTTCAAGATCCATACTGGCCGATGCCAAAGTGCAGGCAGCAAAACTGAACGCAGTTTCCATTTCAACTGAACATCTTCTCCTTGCTCTTTCCAGAATTGACAGCGGATCATCTGCTCTGCTCTGGCAGTATGGAATCAGTTACGATAAGCTTTTTGACGCAATGAAGGCTTCTGCAGAGAAACGGCCTTCAGAAAACGATAAGGCGACTTCCGCTCTTGACTATTTCTGTCGTGATCTTACCCTCCTGGGAGCAGAGAACGGGCTTGATCCTGTTATTGGAAGGTCGTCGGAGATCGATAGAATTGTTCAGGTTCTGTGCAGAAGAAAGAAATCCAATCCGGTGCTTATCGGGGAACCGGGAGTAGGGAAGACGGCGATCGTAGAAGGGCTTGCTCTGCGTATTTACTCAGGAAGGGTACCTCTTCCGCTTTACGGAAAGAGAATAATGGCCCTGGATATGGCTTCTATTCTGGCGGGAACAAAATATCGTGGACAGTTTGAAGAGCGACTCAGGGCTCTTCTGAAAGAAATACAGGATGACGGGAATGTTATTCTCTTCATTGATGAGATTCACACTATTGTGGGTGCAGGAGGTGCCGAGGGTGCTATTGACGCAGCCAATCTGCTTAAACCTGCTCTGGCCCGTGGCGAGTTTCAGTGTATAGGCGCTACAACACTTGATGAGTACAGAAGAAGAATTGAAAAGGACGGAGCTCTGGAACGAAGATTCCAGCCTGTTCCGGTAGATCCTCCATCTGTGGAACTAACTCTGGAGATACTCGAGGGGTTGAAAGAGAGATATCAGAGTCATCATAATGCCATTTACCCTCCAGAGAGTCTTAAGAACTGCGCTATCCTTGCCCATCGGTATATAAGTGGTCGGCACCTGCCCGATAAGGCTATAGATGTTATGGACGAATCCGGCGCCAGGGCCCATGCAAGAGCATCAAGCCCTCCGGATTCACTGATAGAGCTTCACGACAGACTTCTGGAGATCAGGCGAGAGGCGGATGCTGCAGGGGACAATCGCAATCTTGGGGAAGTATCCAGGCTTACAGAGGAAGCAGCCCGACTGGAAAAAGCTTTTGAGGATTCGCGCAACCACTGGATTGAAAGTCTTCCTCCTGTGGAGATATCCCAGGACGATGTTGCAACAGTTGTTGCGGAGATGACAGGTATTCCAATCAGCAGAGTTGGAGAGAGTGAAACTGTCAGGCTTTCCGATCTTGAAGATAGGATGTCTAAAAGCATTATCGGCCAGAAACCTGCAATCAAACACATCGCAAATGCTATCAGAAGAGGCAGTGTGGGACTTAGAAGCAACAGGAGACCCACAGGCTGTTTCCTTTTTCTCGGACCGTCGGGTGTGGGAAAGACCGAAACCGCAAGAGTTCTCGCAGAGCAGGTTTTCGGAGACAAGAATGCTCTTATCCGTATTGATATGTCGGAGTACAGAGAGGGCTTCTCCGGATCGAGGCTGGTTGGTGCTCCTCCAGGTTATGTTGGTTACGATGACGGCGGACAGCTTACAGAAAAGGTCCGCAGAAGACCCTACTCTGTTGTACTGCTGGATGAAATAGAAAAAGCACATGCTGATGTTTACAATATGCTTCTTCAGGTGATGGATTATGGAACAATGACTGATGGCTATGGAAGGAAGATTGACTTCAGCAATACCATTATTATCATGACGGGTAACCTGTCACAGCATAGCGTTGACGGAAGCAGTACAGTCGGATTCTTGAGAGAGAACTCGGAATCTGATGTGAATGGAATATTGAATGCAGCAAAATCGCTGTTTCCTCCTGAGTTCATGAACCGCCTGGACAGTGTGATAGTTTATAATCCCCTGAGTATGGATGATATTAAAGTAATAGTAGAGATGCAGCTTGCAGAGATCCATGAAAGGCTGCTTGAACTGGATATTGAACTTGTGATCGAAAACGAGGCTCTTGACCTTCTCACGGAAAGCGGTTTCAGTGGCGAAGCCGGTGCAAGACACCTGAGAAGAACTATACAGAGGCTTCTTGAAGATCCTCTTACCGATTTGCTTGTTTCCGGTGAACTTTCCGGAGGCAGAAAAGTCAGTGCCAGGCGAAACGGTGATATTCTTTCATTCACCCTGGTGAACAACACGAGTATTAACCGGACTGCTGTGGAGGTGAATGTATGAAACTAGCTATTTTGCTTTTCTTCTTACTGGCTGGAATGGTGTTTGCTATTCCCGTTTCCAGTGTATACGTAGAAGGCAATACTTATGTGTCGGATTCATTGATAATAAGAACACTTGGTCTTTCGGCTGGAAGCATTTTCATGCCGTCGACTCTCCCGCAGGGAGTCAGAGATCTGTTCAGTCTCGGGTATTTTACCGATATTGAGGTCCTTGCTGATTCTGCTTCGGGTTCCGCTGATTTTACCATCAGGGTAAGCGAGAATCCTATTCTTTCAGGTCTTGTTATTGAAAACTCAGGATGCCTGGATGAAAGCGATCTTGTTGATACTCTTGATCTTTATCCAGGGCAGACCATATCTATTAATGATATAGATCGGGCTGTCGATCTTATTCTGGCCATGTACGCTGATGATAACAGACATCTTGCAGTTGTTGATTATCGGTGGAATGAGTCTGATTCCCAGGGGCGGCGAGAGCTTGTATTCATATGCGATGGGGGGTCTGATATCCGGGTTGGTGAGATAGCTTTCACCGGCAACACCGTATACTCAGATGAAGATCTGCGCAGTGAGATGAAGACAAAACAGGACAGCTTTTGGAGAAGCGGTAAGCTGAAGCCTCAACAATTTGAAGAAGATCTTGGACGGATTGAAGACTATTATCACAACAATGGTTATCCGGATGCTTCTGTTACAGGCACTGATAGATATCTTCTGGCAGACAATGAGGACCATTTTCATATAGACATTTCCATGTTTGAAGGTCCATATATGGTCTTTGGAGATGTTTCAGTAGAAGGAAATTCAGAGTTGTCTGATTCACTTCTGCTTTCTTTTGGTGAGATTAAATACGGTGAGGCATATTCAATTGAGAATATAGACAAAACTCTGGAGACATTTTACTCCGCTTACCAGGACCGCGGTTATTTTTACGCAGCGGTATCACCTCTGATGGAGCCATCCCTTGAATCAGATTCTGTTGTCAACATTCATTTTGCAATTCAGGAAGGGGAGAGAGCTCACATTCGTGAAGTTGAGATCGTAGGTAACACCCGTACTTTTGATAATGTGATCAGAAGGCAGTTGACTGTTATCCCCGGAGACCTGTTCAGAAGATCTGCTTTGATGCGTTCTCTGAGGAATGTTTTCTATCTTAATTATTTCAACGATGTAATTCCTGATTTCAGGGCAATCGAGGGATCCCCGGATGTGGATATGATTCTTCGGGTTGACGAGAAAACAACTGGAAAATTTGGGATTGGTGCTAACTACAGTGCTACAGACGGATTCAGTGGCTATCTGGAAGTGGCTGAAACAAACTTTTTCGGACGCGGTCAGAACCTGGGAGCAACCTATGAGTTCTCAAAGACAATTCAGAACATCAAACTGAGTTTCACAGAGCCATGGGTGCGGGATACCCCTCTTACCCTTGGCGGCGAACTCTATCACACAACCAGTGACTACAGCGAGTACGATCGAAGACGCACCGGTGGATCTGTTATTGTGGGTCGTCCTCTTTCCTGGGTGGATTTCACCTCTGCTTCCATAAGGTATACTCTGGAAAAGGTGGATGTATTTGACATAACTGATGATTCCAACAACTACTACTACTCTCTCCGTGATACCGACTGGCCAAGATGGGACAGCTCTGTAAGACTCTCTTTTACCCGGGACAGTCAGGACAGAAGGATATTCCCCGGTGAGGGATCAAAGAATACCGTAAGTCTTGATCTCACTGGAGGTTTCCTTGGTGGAGATATTGGATTCCAGAAGTATCTGTTTGATTCCACATGGCATGTTCCAGTGGTATGGAAGTTCTTCCTTACCCTCAGAGGCAGACTGGGAACAATTTCAGGATTTGGCGGAGAAAGCCCGCCGGCATACGAATTGTTCCAGCTGGGTGGAACAGGTTTTTACGGTGTCAGGGGTTACGGTAGCAGGGAAATAAACGCTGTAGACGGTTACGAGACCGTTGGTGGAAGATCTATGCTTATACTCAGCACCGAGTACAGATTCAGAATTATCGATCAGCTTCAGCTGGCAGTATTTATGGATGCAGGCAATACATGGGAGAGCTGGTCTGACATGGATCTGTCTTCAATAAATCGCGGGGCCGGTATGGGAATCCGAGTGGAAATTCCAATGCTTGGCGTTATGGGGCTGGATTATGCATATGGCTTTGACGGACCGGATCCTGGATGGGAACCGCATTTCCAGATGGGAGCTTCATTTTGATAGGAGTGAGTATGAAGTTGTTTATTTTACTGGCTCTTCCGGCATTGCTGCTGGGGCAGACAATTGCCGTGTTTGATTCCGATGTGGTGTTCGAGTCTCTTGGCGAGGTGAATGATGCAAGAGAACTTCTTGAGATCGAGATAGATGAGTGGGAGCTTCATGTGGATTCTCTTCAGGAAGAGATTGACCTTCTGGAAGAAGATCTTTCCCGAACGCTTATGATGAGTCCCGAGAGAAGGCAGGAAAAGGAAACCCTTCTCGCAGAGAAAAAGATACAGATCGAAGCATTTCTTTCCAGCATTTTCGGCCCTGGCGGCACCATGGAAAGGCGTAACGAGGAACTGGTTAGCCCAATTATTGCCGCCATCAACGAAGCAGTGCTGGAAATTGCCAGTGAAGAAGACATACAGATCGTTCTTGATGCTTCTGCTGGTCAGGTTGTTTATGCAGAGGCTTCTGTGGACATTACCGATAAGGTGATTGACATGGTTATGAGGGGTAATGACTGATTCGTTAACTCTCAAAGAGATCTGTGATCACCTTGGGGGAGAGATACTCGCAGGCAGTCCTGATTCAGTCATCACCGGTGTTTCTTCTATTCAGGATGCGGGTCCTGCTGACATCTGCTACTACGGAAGCTCCAGGTACACTGGATACCTGAGTACAACAAAGGCCATGGCTGTTCTGGTTTCCAAGCCTGTAACAACCAGTGCAGATTGCGTTCTGCTTGTTGATAATGCGTATGACGCTTTCCGCAAAGTACTTCATCTGTTCGTACCGGATCGTTCCACTGGATTTAGCGGTGTGCATCCTTCCGCTGTTGTTCATCCCACTGCTGAAATCGGGAAAGAAGCAGAGATAGGTCCCTGTGCGGTCATAGACAGAGATTGCACTCTGGGACATAACTGCAGTATCGGTTCCGGGTCAGTACTGGGCTCCGGAGTTATTCTTGGCAGTGATTGTGTTATCCATTCCAATGTTACACTTCTTGCAGATACCGTTCTTGGAAACAAAGTTGTAATTCACTCCGGTACGGTTGTGGGGAGTGACGGATTCGGTTTTGTGCCTGATCCCCGGGGAGAGCACAAGAAAATACCGCAGAACGGCAATGTGATCATTGGCAACAGTGTTGAAATTGGGGCTAACTGCACCATAGACAGAGCTGTAACAGGCAGTACCAGAATAGGCGATCATACAAAGCTGGACAATCTCATCCAGGTAGCTCATAATGTATGCATAGGTAGAGGGTGTTTTATTGCTGCCCAGACCGGGATTGCCGGAAGTACGGTGGTAGGTAACGGTGTGGTTTTCGGCGGTCAGGCTGGTGTCGGTGGACATATCGTAATTAATGATGGTGCTGTTATCGCAGCAAAGTCCGGAGTTACTAAAGATGTAAGATCCGGCATTACAGTATCGGGTAATCCAGCCAGACCTCACATGGTTACCCTGAGGCTTGGTGCTGCAGTATCGAGACTGCCTGGTATTATAGAGCTTGTTAAAGAAATGAGTACAGAAAAATAAGAGAGACTGGGGACTGATGAATCGCTTTCAAACAACTATTAAAGAGCAGGTTTCTTACACTGGTCGTGGTTTGCATCTTGGAAAAGAATCAACCATTACTTTTAAACCTGCGCCTGCAGATACCGGGTACGTTTTTGTAAGGACGGATGTTGAGAACCGTCCAACCATAAAAGTTCTGCCTGGGAATGTAAGGATGGTCGAGGAGCAGGCCAGGCGAACTACTCTTGGTGAAAACTATTACGAGGTGCACACTGTTGAGCATGTTCTAAGTGCTCTATACGGCCTGGAGATAGACAATGCTATTATTGAAATAAGCTCTGATGAGCCTCCAGAACCTGCGGACGGGTCAGTCAGATCTTACGTGGAAGTTTTGATGGAAGCCGGTGTGGAGACTCTTGAGGGCTTTCCCGGCAAAGTTTTTATAATCACTGAACCTGTAAGTCTGGAGTACCATGGTGCAAGCCTTACAGTTGTTCCATACGATGGTCTAAAGATTAGTTTTACTCTTGACTATGATCATCCTCATATCGGTACACAGTACATAAGTCTTGAAATCACAAAAGACAGTTTCATCAATGAGATCGCGCCAGCGAGAACCTTTTGCCTGTACGAGGATGTGAAGATCCTTCAGGAAAAAGGTCTGATTCAAGGTGGTACTCTTGAGAACGCCGTTGTGATCGGTGAAAATGGAGTGATGAATGACAGCCCGCTTCGTTTTCCGGATGAGCTTGTCAGACACAAGGTTCTCGATCTCATAGGGGATATGGCACTTCTTGGAATCAGGCTTCAGGGGCATGTGATCGCTGCAAAGAGCGGACATGCTTCAAATGTTCAGTTTGTAAAAAAGATAATGAAAGTTTATGCAGGTAAAATAAAGTCCTCCAAGGCTGATCTTTCTGACAGACAGTGGGATATTGCAGATGTGATGGATCTTCTACCGCACAGGTATCCTTTTCTGCTGGTGGACAGAGTTCTGGAAATAGAGCCGGAGAAGAGCATTGTCGCCATTAAGAATGTTACTATAAATGAACCATTCTTCCAGGGGCATTTTCCCGGCAGCCCTATAATGCCCGGTGTTCTTGTTGTTGAAGCTATGGCTCAGGCTGGTGGACTGATGCTTTTTGACTCTGTTGAAGAACCAGGCAGATGGCTTGTCCTTTTTGGAGGTATTGATCGGGTAAGATTCAGAAAACCGATCCTGCCAGGTGATCAGATCCGTTTCGAACTTGAGCTTATCAGCAAGCGAGGCCGTATGTGGAAGATGAAAGGTGTGGCAAAGGTTGATGACAGAGTAGCTGTTGAGGCCGAACTTACAGCAATGCTGGTGGAGAAGAAATGATACATTCCACAGCAATTGTTCAATGCTCCGCACCTGAATCTGTAGAGATCGGCCCGTATGCCGTTGTAGGTCCGGAGGTGGTGCTGGGTGCAGGTGTTGTTATCGATGCCCATGCTGTGGTAACAGGCATTACAACCCTTTCTGATCAAGTTAAGATAGGACCCGGTGCTGTTATTGGTACACCGCCTCAGGACCTGAAATTTGCAGGCGAAAGAACCACTCTCGAGATCGGGGCTAGAACGGTGATCCGGGAAATGGCCAATATCAACTGCGGTACCAGCGCCACCGGAAAAACTGTGATCGGCGCTGATTGCTTTCTGATGGCTTTCA
>JAGLQD010000650.1 GCA_023136985.1 Candidatus Sabulitectum sp.
TTGGGGTTGTTTTTCTCCGGCGTTACGGCGGTGATGCTTCCCTTGCTTCAGCTCTATTACTGGTAACTACTCTGGTGAGTAGTGTAACCCTTTTAGCATTGTTCTGGCTGCTGATATGAAAAGATCACCTCAGTACAACAAAACTACCTGAAGCGGTAATACCACTGGGAGCCCTGGCGGAAACAAAGTAGATGCCAACTGAAAAAGAGCTTGTGTCAACTGAGCGCGGAGAGTTCTGAGGAAGACTCACCGATTCACTGACCACCCTTCCAGCAAGGTTGTAAATAGCAACATCATAGGAATTTGATCCACCGGTAACCTTGAAGGTGAGTTCTCCATTGGTATGTGGATTTGTGCTAAGCATAACCACCTGGAATGGTGATGGAGGGATCGGGTCAAAACTGCTCACTCCAAGAACTTCCAGGGAAGGATCCATGAATGCAGAATAAGCAATAACAGACTGCAGCACTCTGTCGTATGGCCCGGTCATGTTTGGTATCTCAAGGTCTTTTGCCACAGTGTATGCAAGCCCCAGTGAAGAGGCCTTGTTCTGATAGACATATTCCACAGTGTTGTTGCAAAGCCTTTCTGAAGAACCGATCTCGGGCCAGTAGCCTTCCCAGCCCCAGGAAGTGTTGAAGAGACCTGCCACTCCGCCACCATAAGGCAGTCTTAGAAGCGTGTCCGGCAGGCAGGGAAGAGAAGCACCGGGTTCAGTGAAATTACCCACTTTGCAGCCTACAGAACTGTGAATACCGGATCGACCGGGATTTCCACCATCGGTAATGGGTGAGTTGGAACTACTGAAACCATCCATCCTTGAGATCGAAAGAATACCTGCATTATCTGACCAGTATACTACTCTTTCATTGCCGTGGCCTGAGTAGTGATTCCAGCCGGCTCCCTGGTAAAGAACAGGGAAATATGTGTCCGGGTAGTCACCTACGGTCAGCTCGTATGATTTGGTTAAAGTAAAATTGTTGGGGAACTCCTCGGCCATGATCTCGCAGCCTTTTGCACCCACATATCCGTTTTCAGGGAAGAGATAGGCTCCGCAGAGGACCACATTCCGGAACCATGTC
>JAGLQD010000651.1 GCA_023136985.1 Candidatus Sabulitectum sp.
CCTCAAGCCAGCCCTGACCCAGGAAAGTATCTCCCCTTTCTATCATCATACCGGCGGAAGCATTTGCTGTGTGTCTCTGATCCCAGTCAAGATAGACATCATCTCTGGGAACAGGATACTGGCTGCCCCAGCCGTATGAATAGTTCTCGGAAGGCGAGGATTCTCTGCCTTTTGCCACACTGTAAGAGTAATTTGCAGCAAAAGAGAAGTACCTGGATGATCTTCTTAGAAGTCCCAGTTCAGCACCCCAGACAGTTCCAGTGCCGTCGCTGTTCACATACTGCCAGTACTCTTCTGTGCTCTCCTGAAGATCGGTGGAGATCAGACCTGTTATTGTTTTGTTGTAAGCAACCAGTTCCAGTATTGTAAACGGGTCGAACATATGTTTAAGCCCCAGCTCATACGCAACGGTTTCCTCAGGGTCAAGATTTGGATTGCCTGCAAGAGGCTCTCCGGAAGAAGACGAACTTGACTGGCTTTCGTAGTACATCATGCTTAAACCGGGTACCTGATAGTAGTGACCGTAGCTGGCTCTGATCATGTCTCTTTCTGATACCGGATGAGAGACGCCCAGCCTCGGGCTGAACTTGTATTTGATCTCTGCTTCTTCAGCATCCGGGTCAATAACATCTAATCTGGCCCCTATATTCGCAATCAGGCCTGCTGTGTACTCAATTCTATCCTGAGCATACAATCCATGGAATCTGGGAGAGCCATCCCATGAAGAGTATGTAACGGTATAGCCCGGAGGTGAGTATATATCCCACCCGCTTGAATCGAAGAATCGCCCTTCATAGCCGACTTTCAGTTGATTATTACCATTGATCTGGCTTGTGTAATCTGTTCTGAGAGTAGTCACATCAGTTTCAGATTCGTGTCTTATCCAGTCAATGTGTCCGCTTCTAAAGAAATGATCTCTGTCCTCGAATCTGAATGGAGCCTGGTAACTCAGCCAGTCTTCAATAGAAAAATCAGCACCGATGACGTTGCCTGTTGAATCAGTTATGCCATGAGTTTCCTGGGTGTGGTAGAGATTCAACTTGAATTCAATGAAACTCTTCTCATTGAAGGAGTGTGTTACTGCAAACCCGGGAGAAAATCTATTCTGTTCTCTAACAGGCAGAGCGCGGTCATTTTCCCTTGAATAATAAAGAGTATCTCCATCATTCACATAGTGATCCACAGTTCTTGACCACAACCAGTCACGCCAGCCTTTCTCTCCATTAGAGAGATAAAAGTTGGCTACTATCCTGGTCATGGGGGAGGGTTTCCAGGAAAGCTTGGCAGTACCACTTATGGTCTCAAGAGTGCTGTTGTCCCAGTAGCCCCTGCTGTCGGCGTGGTTAAAACCACTTCTGTTGTAAGAACCGGTTATGAAGAAACCACTTTCACCTGGAAGGAAAGTCGGTCCACCCAGAGCTCCTTCGCCTTTGAAAGCCTCTCCGTGGTAGATCTGATTTTCCCATACAGAGTGTTCCATGGTGTTAATGCTGGCGTCTCCTGTTTCCGAGTAGGCGCCGCCTCCTCCGTTGAATGAGGCTACAAATCTTTCGGTTGCATCACGGGTGATGATGTTTACAACTCCGGATTGTGCTCCACCGTATTCAGCACTGAAACCGCCTGATGTGATTGAGATCTCAGAGACAGCCGAGAGGGGAATATTCATAGTGAAAAGGTTTGTGGCCGGGTCATTCATGATGATGCCGTCCACCATGTAGATCACCTCACCGGAGCGACCTCCACGCATATGAAAGTCACTTCCTGCAGTTACACCACCAGAACTCATTGCAATAATGTCTCTTATGGAAGTAACAGGCATGGAATTAATGTCGTCACTGTC
>JAGLQD010000652.1 GCA_023136985.1 Candidatus Sabulitectum sp.
TTTGCTTTCAAGGGAAGTATGCTCAATCTCAAAATTGCCGAGGAATCCGATAACAGATGTTACTTCGGAATCAAGAAAGACATTGATGTAAGGGTTGTTACGAACTGCCTTGATCAGTTTCTCCGCCTGATCAGGCCCGCTCCATTCCTGGAAGGAGAAACCTTTAAGCTTCCCGGATCTGCCCCCTAGACAATCGGTTTTTTCCACAACACTAACACTGCGATTATCTGCCGCCAGCGAAAGAGCCGCTTCCATTCCTGCAACCCCTCCACCGATCACCAGAACATCGGGATTAACATCAATGGGATGTTCAAAGAGTTCCGAATGATACAGAACACGGGCAACACCGGCGCGTAGATAGCTTGTTGCCTTCTCTGTTGCCTTCTCCATGTCATCAATGACCCATGTGCAGTGCTCGCGAATATTGATGATCTTGTAGAGATATGGATTGAGCGAAGTTTTGCTGCAAACTTCCCTGAAAGTGGAATCATGATCACGAGGTGAACAGGCCCCTACAACCAGATGGGTCAAGCCCTGTTTTTTGATCTCTTCTTCCAGGTACACCTTGCCCTGGCCGGAGCAGAGGAAACCGTACTTTTTCACCACAAGTTCCACATCACCAAAACCCTCAAACTCGCTGAGGTAGGTGATTATTTTATCAAGGTCTGCCTTGCCGGCGATATTGGGACCGCATTCACAGACATAAACACCAACTTTTGCTTTCATAATAGTATCCTGATCCTGTGACGGTTTGATAGTTTCATAACACTAAGACCCCAATGCACTTTCATTATTCTGTTCCCCTGCAGGCTCTGACATGATCTTCATTATCTGTCCTGCAGCGGACTCCGCCTGAATAACTGACTTCTGAATATCCATTGGGCCCTGGGCACTTCCAGCAACGAAGATTCCTACTTTTGTGGTCTCCATTGAACCTGTACCGTTTTCTGCTCTCTTAATAAACCCGTGACTGTCCAGTTGGATACCTGCGATGCCTGCCAGATCATTGAGATCGGATTCCGGCACCATTGCTGCAGAAAGAATTA
>JAGLQD010000653.1 GCA_023136985.1 Candidatus Sabulitectum sp.
AACTGAACATCTGGCAGCAAGACCAAAGGCCTGGGCCTTACCCATTCTTGTTATGGGCGTATCGGGAAGCAATTCTGCTGAAGTCATGGCACTGGCTCTTGCCCGGGAGTACTCTTTTCTCTTCATGTGAAGCATGGCAAGATTCAGGTAAACTCCACTTTTACCGGCACCCTCACGCTGCTCTAACGCCTCTTCAAGAAGCTCTTCCGCTTCGTCAAGCCTCTGATCCATATTAATAAAGAGACCGGCCAGATTGACCTTCATTGTGCCTTCAAGCTTCGGGTCCAGCTCCATTGCTTTTCTGTAATACTTCTCTGCACTGTCATTCTGCCCTTTTTGCTGGGCAATGTAAGCCATCTGAGCCATGGCGGTTCCACTTTCATCCCCGGCATCCATTGCCGCCACCACTATCTTCTCTGCCTTATCGCTTTCACCACTGCGTATGAAATAGAAAACAAGAGCATTGGTCAGAGGACAGGCAACGCTTTTCCTGTTCCTGTTAGTCTCAAGGTAATCGATCATACCTTGAACATTTCCCTCTGAGGCCATCTTTGCAGCCTTCTGAAGCTGCCTCTGCTTCCAGATGGGGGACTTAAGAAGTCTATACCCCAGAAAAATAGCAATTGCAAGACAAACACCGGCTACAACAAAAAGAAGGTTCTCTGTTCCCATACTATTGTGTCCTGTCATTTATGAAGTTGTATGTAATCTTAAAGTCTGTGGATACTAATAGCCTCCATGGCCAAAGTTTCTGTCGAAATCTGTGAATTCACCAAGGGTGGTATCCGCAGCAAAACCTATGCTGTCTGTGTGGAGTTCACAGAAAGAGGTGGGGGCTGTGCCTTTCCAGAACAGTTCACTTCTGGAATTCTCTGCACAGGCTGCGTTTGCCAGTTGACCTGTTACTTTGCATATGATTACCTCCTCAACCTCATCCGGCTCCGGTCCGGGGAACTCCGGGGCAATGGAAGGGTCAGCGTCGGCAAAAACTCTACGCATGAAACTGTTCCAGATCGGCAGCGCAACACTGCTTCCGGATTGACCGCGACCGTTCTTTAATCTCATTCTTACAACATGGT
>JAGLQD010000654.1 GCA_023136985.1 Candidatus Sabulitectum sp.
GGTTCCCCCCGATGGCCATGGAATCACCATCACCCATAACTGCAAGAACCTTCAGGTTGGGATTTGCCATCTTGGCGCCGGTACCAAAAGCAAGAGCCCTGCCGTGAGTTGTGTGCAGAGTATTGAAATCAACATAAACCGGCATCCTGCTGGTGCAGCCTATACCGGACACCATAAGAATGTCATCCAATTCCCAGCCAAGGCTGTCAATTGCTCTAATAATTGATCCCATAACAATGCCGATCCCGCAACCGGGGCACCAGACATGTGGGAATTTTTTCTTTGCTCTAAGATATTTGTATGCATATGGAAGACGGGCAGGCATTACATCACCTCCAGTACCGCAGCAACAAGCTGCTCAGGTGTAATCTCGTAACCGTCATACCGGTGAAGAGGAACAACTCTTACGCTATCTGACGTAAGACGCTCGACCTCGTGGATGATCTGTCCCTGATTAAGCTCTGGAACAAGAATAACATCCTTTGAATCAAGCATTTCCTTAACCGTTCTGTCCGGGAATGGCCAGATAGTAATCGGGCGGAATATTCCAACCTTTTTGCGCTGCTTCGCTAAAATCTGCTGGGCGGCAAGAGCGCTTCTGTATACTGATCCATAGCAGAAAATGATAACCTTTGACTCTTCGATCCCATGAAGCATATTGTTCTCAAGAACATCCAGACGCCTTGTTATCTTCTGCTTGAGTCTGTTCATTTTAGTAATAACTTCGTCTACCTTGCGAGTGGGAAAGCCATGGGAATCATGGGTAAGTCCAGTTACATGAAAACGGTATCCTGAACCGAAATGAGCCATTGGCGATACGCCGGTAGCTGACGCGTGATAGTGCTCGTACCATTCAAGAGGTACATCCGGCGAGGAAGGTGGGGTTACACAAACTTCTTCCTCTTTCGGGAAAGTAAGCTTCTCACGCATATGGCCTATGACCTCGTCAGGCATGAGAATAACAGGAGTTCTGAATTCTTCAGCAAGATTGAAAGCCTTGATAGTAAGATCAAAACATTCCTTAACATCTGATGGTGCAAGAACAATAGCCGGGTGATCTCCATGGGTACCCCACCTGGCCTGCA
>JAGLQD010000655.1 GCA_023136985.1 Candidatus Sabulitectum sp.
ATCAGCTCTGGTGGAGTAAAACTCTCCGGTGCCTTTAATGTTCGCAGTATCCACCTCGCTGATTGTCTGGAGGCGGATGAGTGGACGTGCATATCGCACTTTGTATTCTTCATTTATGTGAATTCCCTTCAATTGTAGAATCTCACATGGAAGATACTCAGTTAGAGGGATCAACAGCAATTATACCCTGAGGCCCCTCTCCGCCCGCCTGAAGAGAATCAACCACCATGAATGTTGCGGAGTCCAGAAGATAGATCATGTTTGCAGCGAAAGATGTTGCATAAATTGTGTTCCCTGATATTGCAAGATTGGCTGGCGAAACCGGAAGGTCAATTCTGCTGTATAGACCTGATTCATTGTATTTAACAATACCTCCGCTGCCCCACCCATCGGGACTGAGAAAGAAATTGCCTGACTGGACTCCCTCGCCTGGAGCTCCCCCGGACTGAATCACTGCTTCTATCGCCAGAGTTGCCGGATTCACGATGCTAATTTTTCCGTCGTTCTGATAGGTTGTGGAATAGCAGTGAAGCATTCCAGTAGGTTGAAGCTTTAGCCAGTGGGTATTCTCACCGGTGTCAATCCACTGGATCAGCTCACCAGAATCAATGTTGATCACTGATACTCCACCGGGAGATGAAGCATCCGGGTAGTTAGCGTGGCTCACAAAAAGCCTTTGTCCACTGCAGGCAATGCCACTTGGGCTAGAGTTTGCTGGTATTGATCCTGTGATCTGAAATGATGTTGCATCAAACACTGCAACGCTGTCTGTAAGCAGAAGTGTTGCGTATCCAACTCCGTCACAAATTGCAAAGCTCCAGGGGTTGCTTCCATCAGGAAGTATTACTGAACCTGCAGTGGTTCCTGTATTTTCTCCTGAAAAAAACCGGATATCTGCGGAGAGAGATGAAAGAACGGCAAACGTATTGTTACCAAGGCTCAGAATCTGATTAGGAGCTTGCCCGGTGGACCAGGCATTTGTTATCAGAGTGTTCTCCTGGATGAAATATGCATCAGCAAAACCGGAAAGACCATTCAGCCATACAACATACGAGCCTCCCGGAGTATCTCCCTCTGCAGGGCCTACAGCGTCTCTGCATGAAGCAGCCACAAGACTCAGATATAGAAGGATTATTATTCTTTTCATGTTATTCTCCTGTGTATTCAAGTGTCATGCGAAGAGTTCTTCCCCGGCCTGCATAGC
>JAGLQD010000656.1 GCA_023136985.1 Candidatus Sabulitectum sp.
AAGGCCGCTGGGACACCGGCGGCCTTTTTGCACCAGAGCAATTCAGAAACTGTGTTTTATGGATCCCCAGCTGGAGCGTTCAAGGGCGGTAATCTCGAACGATAACTCAGCTAAATGAGTCTCTCCTGAGCTGGCATAATAACTCCAGTACATGTGCCCATTTGTTTCCGCAAAAGCTAGACCAAGCGAGTAGTATGATCCTCCCAAAGGAATAGAAGCGTATCCCATAAAGCTTATTGCTGTTCCGTTCCATTTGTAGAAATAGATGAAATGATTACTGTAAGGTGCAATTGCTATCCATGTATTCCCCTGGTAGGGGAAAGTTGTAACTCCGCTGGGAGATGATGCGGTAAGCTCAGGGGTTGGAAAATTCTGCTGACTGCCACCAGGCTGGAAACGCCAGAGACCACCGTTGTCTATATCGATTGTCCAGTAATGGGTTCCGTCAAAATCCATTCCTCTTCCTCGAATACCTGTAGGATTAGTGAAAGTTGACCATCCAGATCCCATATTTTCTGAATAGTATAAGGTGTCAGAATCAAAATCATTGGTTAGAAAACAAGGTGTATCGCTGTTTGATTGTGTTGCAACACCGTAAACTGATGTATTCCCGGAAGAAATATCCACTGCTCCAAGATATGTTCCGGTAGCTGGTTCATAAGATTGAATCTCCATAGCATATATATCTGTGGCTAATACAACAAAATAAGAACCATACTCATACACATCCAGTCCTCTGATCTGATCCAGCGCTGTCCAGTCGTTAACAAGAGTCAAAGAAATATCATCTGTTCCTCTGTTTTCTGTGGCTGCAAAAGCCATTGCGCTAACTGTAAGAATTAGTATCAGCTGTTTCAAGGTTTCTCCTTTGCAAAAGTAAGTAGTTTCTTTTAGCAGAAATTATATCTACTAAAGAATCAATTCGCGCTTCAAAAACTACTCTTGATACTGCCCCAGCTTGAGCGCTGAAGTGATGTAATTTCAAAGGCAATCTCCACAAGATGGTAAATGCCTGCGGAATCCTCATAACTCCAGTACATATTTCCAGTGGCTTCTCTGAATGCCAGACCGGTGGAAAGGCTGATGCTGGAAGCTGGACACGCAGCAGACCCCATGAAGCTAAGAAGTGATCCATCCCACTGGTAGAAGTAGATGTTATGGGTATGGTAGTACACTGTACAGCTTAACCTTT
>JAGLQD010000657.1 GCA_023136985.1 Candidatus Sabulitectum sp.
ATGGTAGAACCAACAGTTAATAATTATGTTAAACGTAAATTTACGCACTTGAGTGTAAGTTTTGGATGCACAGGTGGGCAACATCGCTCAGTTTATTGTGCCGTCAAACTAGCGGAATATTTTAAAGAGCGGGATGATATAATCGTCCATCTAAACCATTATTAAGAAGATAAAAAATCAAAGTTTAAAGATAAAAGTAACATTTATTAAGTTTGTCAGCATGACAAATAGTCAAAAGGAATCAATATGAAGGGAATGATCCTCGCAGCCGGTCTTGGGACTCGCTTGCAGCCCATGACAAACATCATGCCGAAGGCTTTGGTCGAAGTGAACGGTCAAACTTTGCTGGAACTTGCTATTAAAAAACTATTAAAAGCCGATATAGATGAGATCATTGTAAATGTGCATCATTTTGCGGATCAGGTTGAACACTATCTGAATAATAATAATTTCGGCGTAAAGATCCATATTTCGGATGAACGAAAATCAATTCTTGGAAGCGGCGGTGGTATAAAATATGCCCAATCTTTTCTTGATGGTGATGAACCTTTTCTCGTTTATAATGTTGATGTGATCTCAAATATTGATCTCCTAGATATGCAATATCTGTATCAGAATAGCTCCGCGCTTGCCATATTGGCCGTAAGAAAACGCGAAACAGAGCGATATCTATGCTTTGATGATGCCCATCATTTACAAGGTTGGAAGAATATTAAAAGTGGTGAGCAAAAAGGTGAAGACGGACACGAGTATGCTTTTAGCGGTATTCAATTGCTTCATCCTGAGCTTTTGAACCGCATGCCTGAAGGAAATTTCAATATCATTGATTTTTATCTTGAGGTGGCTAAAACCGGAACCATTCTTGCCTACGACCATAGTGATGGCGAATGGCTGGATGTTGGAACACCGGAACGCCTAAAGAAAGCGGTGAACAGTAAACTGTGAATGGTCAACTATAACCGGTGATCTGTAATCTGAAAGAAATGTAGGGAACAGGCATGCCTGTTCCATTTTTTATTTACCACAAAAAAGTATGTAAGC
>JAGLQD010000066.1 GCA_023136985.1 Candidatus Sabulitectum sp.
TTTTCCGATAATCTTGTCTTCACTGCCTGCGGGACTAACGGTTTACAGATATTCGACTTCTCCTCAGCGGGCTTCAGTGAAGAGGAGAACATGGATGCTTTCTTTATGGAAGTTACTCCCAATCCCTCTAACGGTAATGCATCAGTACATTTTCAGCTTTCCCAACAATCCAATGTTCGGTTGAATATTTACGATATGTCTGGACGACTGGTGGCCAAGCCCTTCAGCAGCATCTATACACCGGGGCAATGTAATATCGAACTGGGATATCTCCCCTCCGGGATCTACATCGCTTCCTTAAACGCAGACGGCAAAACAGCCAGCAGACAATTTGCCGTTCTCAGATAGTGAAGTAGCTTTATGCCTTTTAGTTGTTCACCAGCCCATGGGATTTCCTGCGGAACAGTGCGCAAGTGAATTATTGAACAGACCTGCTGACCAGCCATATTACCCGTATCTGATAAGAAGTAGTTCTTCTACCTGGAGCATTGATCACTGAAATTTCTCAAGACCCACATACACCACTATCACGGGCTCTACTTCGGAAAAATTGTATCGCTGCCGGGAAGAAACAGTAACCATTACTCGTTGTTGCTTCTGGGAGTCTGCTTTCTGTTCCTGTAGCTCTCCTAAGGGATGATCCTTCTCAAATTTCGGTAGAGAAGGATCGCCCGGTAGATCAGGAGTCTTATGAACAGAGCAGTTTTTACTCCGGAATCTTATCTGTGCTTTCTCCGGATCAGGTGATACAACCGGTTACCTCACGAGAACTGTTTTCTGGGTGTATACATTGTTTCCTGCTGTTACCCGCAGTAGGTAGCACCCCACAGGAAGATCCACGGTGTTCCACAGCAGTGTGCCCCCGTTGGATGTTTCCTCTCGGGTCACTCTGCCCGTGTGGTCGAAAAGCATTGCGTGAAATGAAACATCAGCACCATTACCGTTCAGCTGCACCGAGAGTGCTTCCCGGAAAGGGTTGGGGAAGGCAGTAACAGAAATCGGATCAACGCCTGCCGTGTGTGTTTCAATAGAAGTAACATCGTCTCTGTCTACGAAGAAAACCACGGGATCAGGGTCGCTAACTGTGAAGTATGCCACCCAGTAGCCATCCTGCGTACTGCACACAGAAATGCTTCCGTTGAAGACACCGGACACGCTCTCTGCTACCACATAAGTATAGTCATTCCAGCCGTTCTCGTAGTGACGGCATACGATGTCTGTGCCATTGCTCCATACCATAAGCATTCCAGGGTCATCAGGGTCTGCAGAAATGCAGGCTCCTCCAAAAGGACTGGGCGCTTCTCCTGTATAGGGCATGGTAGAAACGATTCCTGTTTCACAATCGTGAAGGGAATAATACACAGTTTCAGTTGAGTCACTCCATAGGAAGATTGCGTTTGAAGTGCAGGAACCTGATGTGATCAGCTGGGGAGATTCATTTTCATTGGTAGACCAGACAAGGGTGTCAGCAGTAAGATAAACAGCAGACGCTGTTGTATTGTGGCAGAGGGTAGCTATTCGCCAGGACGCCGGGGTGGGAGGCATAGACCCACCTGGAAAAAACTGTCTTGTTGCCATAACAGGATATCCCGAAGCATTCATCACCGGATACACAATGAACATGAAGTCACTCATGTAATCTGATCCACTCACAGGGTAGGGATCCTCCAGTATAAGGGAATCACCCATTGTGATTAATCCTGATTCTGAAACGGTGTACTCGCTGGTCTGCCAGTGAAAGCTGGCTCCGCTGCTGGCGTAAGTAACTCTATACAATGCCAGCAGACCCAGAGCAGGGTTGGCGCTTCTTCTGAGAAGCCCTGTTCTACAGAACTCAGACATCTCTTCAAAAGAAACAGTATCTTCAATGACCATTGTTTCAGGATTCAGAGAAAACAAAGAGTCCCTTTTGGAAAACAACAGGTGAATACCGCCGGAAGGATCTTCTGTGATCGTTGATGAGACCCCGTCCTGGCAGTACAGAAAGACACGGCCGCCAACCATAGAAGGTCCGTCATATCTACACACAATTCCGAATTCTCCAGAAATAGTCCAGGATAGCCACAAAATATCTGTGCCGTCGTCAGCAGGAGTAATATTCAGATTAGACGCAGCAAGACCATTCATCACGAACAAAGCCGTCATAGCCAGTAGATACTTCATTGATCTGCCCTTCAGTTAATACCAGTTTCCCGAAAATAGAATATCACAGCTATGGCGTCAATAAAGCCTTCCCGCCCTGCTTCCGGAGAAGGATCTATTCACAGCAGTTCAGGTTATTGACAGAACTCAGTAATGAAGGTTTCCACATTCAGACATGAAGCTTGTGCCCCATATGAACGTGAACGGTGAAGAATATGCCCTCCAGTACTATTTCCTGTGCCGCCCTCCTTCAATACTAATATCCACACAACAGTTTATTGTTCCTTGACAATGATATGTATCAATATTATGATACAGTATGGATAAAAAACAATACGAAGAAGGAATCAAAGCAGTAAAACAAGAGATCACCAGCCTGGGCAACCTCCACCCCGGCTCCCTCACCATCCAGACCAGATCCCACGGGGGCGAATACCACCACCTCAGCTTCAGCCACATGGGCAAGGGCCACACCCTGTACATCAGAAACAGGGATGTAGAACAAGTAAAAAAAGAAATGGAGAACTACACAAAGTTCAGGGAACTAACAGACAAGCTAATCACCCTGGAAATCGAATACGCTAAGTACAGACGGACACAAACCACAAACAAGAACCTCCGGTAAAACAAAAAACAACACACCGGGCACGGCTCCAGAAACAGGATACCATGTTACCAAAATTCCACCCAGTTGATGAGCGACAATCAATACGAAGGGAAGAAATAGATGACGCTTGACACCCAGTACACATCCCGCACCTGGGACACTCAAGCCTTGAATTCACCTATGCATTATTTGCTTACGCTTTTCATGGACTCCAATGGATCGGGGAGTTTATACTGAAGCTTTTCTTGAGCAAGGAGAACGGGTGAAATACAATGATTAGCCGAAGTTAATAGCTTCTTACAGAGTTTGCGAACAGTTTAGTAAGCAATTGATTGGTGGTCTTCCTATGGACAATTGTTTAAAAGAAACCAAATCACTGAGATTTGAAACATAGACGCTACTTCTATTTACTTCTCTTGGCCGATCATATATTTTATCAGTTGCTGGTGAGTTATACTCTTCATGGCATTTTTTTCTAGGAGGTAGTATCCAAGAACCACTTTTTCAAAGGGCTATTATTATTGAAAGTCTTTCTCGAAATGGATGTAAATTATGGCGAAATTTCTAGATACTCAAGGAGTCTCCTATTTTCTGGGTCAGCTAATAAACAATTCCAAAGACAAACTTTACCTAATTAGTCCATATTTGCAACTAAATAATCAGCTGAAGATAGCATTAGCTGACAAAGCTAAATTTCGACTTGATATAGTTATGATTTATGGCAAAGTCGCAGATTTAAATCCGATAGACAGTGAGTGGCTAGAAAGTACTGAAGATATCAAATTGCTATTCCATCAGGATTTGCACGCCAAATGTTACATCAGCGAAAGTGAAGCTATTGTAACCTCAATGAATCTGTATATGTTCTCGCAGCAGAACAATGTCGAGATGGGTATATATGTATCAAAGAAGGATGATGAAGAATTGTTTAATAGTATTCTAAAGGAAGCAGATAAAATCAAAAGGGGCAGTGAGCACAGAAGGATATCTATTCAAAAAGTACCTGATACAGTGGACATGCCAAAACAGGACTTTGATAACACTTCCCCCAATACTCAAACTTCCAAGAATATTGTAACAGACTATTCCGACTCTAATTTCAAATCAACAAGCGGCCTTGCAAAAACAATAGGAACATCAAGCAAACATCTATTTCAAGTGCTTCAGGAAAATGGGTGGATTATTAAGGATGACAAATCCTGGGTTCTAACCGAAATTGGAGAGCAACACGGAGGGCAGATGAAAAGTGGGCAGTATGGAGAGTATGCTGCTTGGCCAGAAGAGATCTTCAGCGAAATTTTTGATTTACTAGATTAGAGTTGCATATCGTAGTGAATTCCCTCCACTTCATGGCTCATAGCCTCTCTCACACAAAAGTAAGTAAACTTCTCGGAGAAAAAGATCAGGAGGGGTATTTTCTTTCTAGAGTAGATAAACTGGTCACGATGAACTATACTACAGCTGGTAGTAATCACTCGCTAATATTGGACAAAATATGTGTGTTCTTTTCGGAGGGACATGAAGAGAAAACTAATTGCTGTTGACATGTATAGTGGGTGTGGTGCTGTCACGGAAGGGCTCAAATCTTTTTTCAATGTGGTGGCTGCAATTGATAATGACCCAGTAGCAGCGTCTTCATATTGCGCCAATCATCCATCAGTACATTTCTTCGAGCAAGAAATATCTGGGCTCTCACCTGATGCTGTTAAAGCAGTGATAAAAGAAAATCAAATTGATTTGCTTGTTGTTTGTGCTCCATGCCAGCCATTCAGCAGCCAGAATTCAGGAAAAGGTATGGATGATCGTGTATCTCTTATTCTCCAATCGATCCGTTTTGCAGCAGTGCTGAAACCACGACTAATATTTTTTGAGAATGTCAGCGGACTTATGACTTCCCGCCACTCGGAAGTATTGTCTCAACTTCGCACAGGGCTTTTAGATCTAGGCTTCTCTAATTGGTATGGTCCAATAAAAATAAATGCTGCTGATTATGGCGTTCCTCAGCGTAGACAACGATTTATAATGATGGCAGCACAAGATGATGTTTCTCCTCCTGATATTCCCCTGCCCACTACTCCGGAAAACCACAGAATCCACGTAAGTGATGTGATAAGTGATTTGCAACGATTACAATCGGGAGAAGCTAGCAGTACTGATCCTCTACATTTTGCAAGAAACCATAGATCTATAGCTCTTCAACGATTCAAACTCATTCCCCAAAATGGAGGATCTAGATCAGCTTTGCCCCAACGACTTGAACTTGAATGCCACAAACATCATAACGGACATCCAGATGTCTATGGCCGCATGTCATTGGATGAAGTTGCGCCAACGCTGACTTCTGGGTGTACAGATGCAACACGCGGACGTTTCGTACACCCTACGGATGATCGTTCGATTACTCTACGCGAAGCAGCGAGACTTCAAACATTTCCAGATAGTTACAAATTTGATGGCAGTCCACAGTCAATAGCAAGACAAATCGGAAATGCAGTTCCCATTGAATTTGTTAAGATTCTAGGAAAAGTAATGAATAGCTGCTTACTAGCAGAAGGGCAATAATACCAAATGGCAAATATTCGTGTTCGAGCAAGGGCTGTAGAAATGCTAGGTCGTCAACAAATAGCCGGCATTCCAACTGCATTACATGAGCTGCTCAAGAATGCACATGATGCTTATGCCGATCAAGTCGAAGTAGATTTCTTCCGTCAAGACAAATCCCTGCTAATTCGAGACGATGGCGTGGGCATGACTCTGAATGAATTCGAAACAAGATGGTTAACTCTTGGAACAGAAAGTAAGCTTGAAGGCAATGCGATCAAACCGCCTTACACAGATCCCCATAAACCGTTGAGACCTGTTCTAGGTGAAAAGGGTATTGGCAGACTCGCTATTGCTGCTATTGGACGCCCAATGCTCATTCTTACCAGGGCGGAACGAAATGGAAAACTGAAAAACCTTGTAGCCTGTTTTATTCACTGGGGTCTTTTTGAAATTCCTGGTCTTGACCTTAGTGAAATCGAGATTCCCGTTTTGGAATGGACTCACCCTGGACTACCGGATCAATCCTTCATTACTAACCTAATTGGTAGAATCGAAAGCAATGTAAGAACCCTTGCAAATAGAATACCTTCTAATAAAAGAAGAGAAATCTTAAATGATCTAGATGAGTTTAAAATTGCTCCCGATAAACTATATCCCCTTCTTGGAGGGCTTACATTGGATCTCAATCGGGGGACTCATTTCTTCATACGTCCAGTTGATTCAATTCTTGAATTGGATATAGATGATTCATCAGACAGCTATGCTTCTCCACTAAAGAAAAATTTGATTGGATTTTGCAATTCAATGACACCCAGTGCTCCACTTCCAGCAATTACTATTTCCTTCAGAGACCACAGACGGGATGGAAGAATTATTGATCTTATTGACCCAGAGCATGAATTTTTCACTCCTGCAGATTACAAAGCAGCAGACCATCATTTCGAAGGTAGCTTTGATGAATTTGGGCAGTTTACTGGCACAATTAAGGTCTATGGAGCGGATCCTATTAAATATGTTTTGGCTTGGTCAGAGGCTAAAGGGCGACCTACTAAATGTGGACCATTCAGTTTCAAAATGGCCTATGTTCAAGGAAATCAAAGTGAATCAAAATTACCACCAGAACTGTATGGCCCACTGGTACAGAAGCTTAATCAAATAGGAGGTCTATATGTATATCGAGATAATATTCGTATTCTTCCTTACGGTAACTCTGATTATGATTGGGTAAATATAGAAAAACGACGAACATTAGCTGCAAAAGACTATATCTTCAGCTATAGGCGTCTGTTTGGAATTGTTGAAATCACTAAGCAGAACAATAATCAACTAATTGAAAAAGCTGGTAGAGAGGGCTTTATGGAGAATAAAGCCTATAAAGAAATGCGTGCTCTAATTCAATACTTCCTCATAGAAGTGGTCAGAGAGCATTTTCGTAAAGGTTCTGATCAAGCAGCCAATTACTGGCAAGTTAAAAATGAGTTTAAGAAGCAGCATAAACTTCTACAAGCCCGTAACAAAAGAGTTGGAGTGCGAAAGAAGCAATTCGCAGCAGATCTTGGTAATTTCTTCCAGAAACTGGAGACAAACAAGCCAGAGCAAGATATAACAAAACTAAACTCCTTCGTTGAAGATCGAATTTCTGCGATTAGCCTTCTTTCTGATGAAAATGAAGCTGGGCGTCAAATCCTGCTTTTTGAATCCGAGTTTAAATGTAAGTTCAGTGATTTGAAGAATGAGTATAGGATAGTACGGCCAAGAGGAATTGGTTTAACAAAAAATCAATTATCTAACTGGAATGCATATTGCAGAGAATTTCATATTTTAGAAGAAAAGTACTTCTCTCCCCTATTAAACTCAACAAGATCTGAAATAACTTCGCAATTTAATACAATATCAAATATAGTTTTCAAGCGAAAGCGAATTGATCAAGCTCTTGAGGGTATCAAGGATACTACCGACAAAAAGGCAAAGCAGTTGCAGAAAAAAACACAAAGTGAAGTGCTTGGCTTAAATGAGCGAATCCTTTCTGAAATCAGAGAGCATATCGCAAATCTTCAAACATCTATTCAAACAACTTTATCTGACTTTGAGAAATTAGACATAGCAGAGTTTACTGATGTAGAATTACTGGTGATTCAATCAAATTATGAAGACAAATTAGAAAAGGTTTCACTGGAAGAAATATCTTCAATAGAAAATGTTAGAAGTCAGATCAACATGTTGAGTGAAGCATTGCTTAATGATGAGTCTATTACCGATGTCACTGTCGCCCTCGAGGAACGCGCTGAGAATTTCAAAGAACAACTCGATCTTTACGCAGAGATGGCCCAGATTGGTACTGCAGTAGGAATCTTACAACATGAGTTCTCGAGTACCTTCACATTAATGGAAAATAATATTAAGCAGTTACGCGGCTGGGCCTCCACAAACCCTCGTCTTGGAGAATTGTATAAACATATCAGAAATAATTTTCAGCATCTAGATGAATATATGACGATGTTCAAACCTTTCAATAGACGTATGCACAGACGCAAGATCAACATCCCTGGTCAAGAAATACGATTTTTCCTTAAACGATTATTCGAGGACAGGTTGAAGCGGCATAATGTGACAATCATTGGAACTAAAGCTTTCGACAACACTTCTATTTATGCGTATCCATCCACCATTTATCCTTGTTTTGTCAACCTCGTTGACAACTCAATTTACTGGCTAACAAAGGATACTGATGGAATTCCGAGAGTGACAAAAAAACCAAAAAACATTTACTTGGATGCTGACGAAATGGGTGTAACCGTTAGAGATAATGGTCCTGGAATAAAAAGTATGATAGCAGATCGTATCTTTGATTTTGGGTACACTCGAAAGAAGAATGGAAGAGGCATGGGATTGTATATATCAAGGGAAATTCTAAGAAGAGAAAATCTTGATCTGATACTCGATAATCCCAAACAAGGACGTCATTCAACATTTCGTATCGTAACAACAGATATAAGTAATGAGGTTAATAATGCCGACTAGCTTCGAGGAACGATGCGAGGATGCAGCAGAACGGTTCCTGCAAACAGTAGTTATTATTGATAACGAAGCAACATACAACCACGTTGCCCAGCTAAGTGAAGCAGTTGAAGTAACAAGTCAACCCGTCCATCTTCCAACTAACAGCATTTCAGTTGGAACGGTTGAAAACTCCCAAGTAGAATCAAGTGAAATTGCGTCGCCAAATGCTGAGGGAAATATGGGCGGAATACAGCCCGAGACCCCTTATATGGAAAATGCTCAGGACAATTCACACATACTAGATGCTACCACAGTAATTGAATCATTCAGTGAAATCGGGATTATTTGCAGTATTCATAAACCAAAACCCGAAGATTCTCGGGTTTCCGATTACACGGGATCAATCAAATTGGCCAGAGCAGCAGATGTATTGGTTATTGATTGGAAGCTCAACGGGGAAAATTTGCACTTAACACCTGAAATTATTTCAGAGATTCTCATAAAAGATTCTGTAAACGGAGGACGAACGCGCTTAATTGTCGTTTACACAGCTGAACCCAACGCATTCGAAATGCTCGCTGATGTCGCCAATTGTGTGAATGAAGCGTTGGGAAGAGCCCCGATAATCGATAGCAATCGATTAGGGCTATCCCTTCAACAGCTTCGCATCGTTGTTCTTAATAAAAGACGAACCCTGGTAGCTGACGAAAGTTTACAATTGACCGATTTTTCAGAACTTCCCAAAGTTATAGTAAATGAATTCTCTAAAATAGTAAATGGCTTGGTTCCTTCTGCGGCTTTGCATGCCATCGCAGCTGTTAGGGAAAGAACGCATCAACTATTATCCTTATTCAATGCGTCTCTAGATGGAGCGTTTTGTATGCATCGGGCACTAATTCCTGAACCTACAGATAGTGTATCTTTCATGATGGGACTTATTTCTTCAGAACTTAAAACTCTTGCACTGACTGATTCTCATGCATGCTCTTCTCTAGATGAGAGTTCAATAATAGACTGGTTTAACTTCAAGTTTGCCGATGTCGGCCCACTATCATTCAATGACGATACTTATTGCTTGACCAAGGACATTATATTACAATGTATCAAGGGTAAATATATTTATAATGCCAAAGGAAAAAAGAATAAGGATTATGTAAAAGAACTAGCAACGAACTGGATTTCAAAAAAACCCGAGGATCATGTATTTAAAGATAAAGATGATAAAGTAATTACTCGAGAAATGGCTTTGAACTTGAAAATAAAGGAAGGTACTTGTCCGATAAAAGGGTTTGAGGCTCCCAGTCCAATTAAATTTAGTGAACTTCTTTTCCCACAAAACAAAGCATTATTTGCAAATAAGAAGCTAGCTCATTTGCAATGTACTACCAGGGATACAACGATCCGCACTTACTTTAGTGGTGAAGAGACCCCAATTCTAACTTTTGGTACAATTATATTTGGAAAAGGCAACTACTATCTTTGTTTAAATCCTTCATGTGATAGTGTACGAATTGATAAGGTCACTCGCTTTCAATTTGTTCAATTATTTGAGGGAAAAGCGGGAGCTACTGATGTTATCATCAAAACGAAAGCATCAACATATGTTTCCCTTATATTGAAAAGAAAGGAAGAGCCATTCTCACTATTACGAATAGCTTTCAAACCTAAAAACTCTGATCGAATAAAGGCACATAAATATGGAGAGTGGCGATTCACAGATACAAGCAGACGGAGCTATCAATGGTTAGGTGAACTGCGCAATGGCAAGGCAATAGCATTCCAACACCGAATATCGACAAGCGCCTCTCGTATTGGTATAGATGAATTTGAATGGTTAAGAAGACAATCAAATAAAACATAAAATTATTTCATTAATTCTATCAAATCATCATCCAATCCATGCCTTAACCGTTCTAGTCTTGGGGATAGTGAAGTTAGCTGTATAGGTGATATGTGGGTTAACTGAAATGGGAATAAACTTGGAGCATTGATAAGTTCAGGGAATGGAGCTGAACCCTTAAAACGAGCATGTAATGATGTTTCCAGAAGCCAGGCAACGACATCAGGATTCTGAATGGTTATTGCATTTTTTTGAGAATAGATTCCCTTTCCCTTTGTTAGTGTCAGTAATCCCCAGTCAGTGAAAGATCTTAAAGCTCTTTGTGTTGATCTTGTAACTGTTTGGCGATCACCATACTGCTCCTTCATCCGCCTCTCTATCTGAGCATTAGTTACCGATTCTTGCAACTGCAAAAGACGTCCCGTATGTGCTGCTACAGAAAACCAGAACGGATACACTGCCATTATCATACCCCAATGAACAGCAAGGCTTTCTGCCTTGGATACTTTTTGTAAAAGGCGTAAGCCGTCCACTTGCAAGTCTTTAAGATGATCAGGGACATTTAGCCAAACCTTCATTAAGACCGTTATGGTTTTTTCACGAGAAGCCCGAACACCTTTTCTGCCACCTGCTAAACGATCCTTAAGAAGATCTTGAAGCGAATCCTCAATTGTTTCTTTGTCGTTACCTGCCATGACTAGAAAGGCAGTTCTTTCTAGCCAACTAAGCTGAATAATTCTATCAATACCAACTTGTAATTTTCTGTCTTGCATTAACTCTTCTTTTCTATTTGTACAAAGGGCACTATTAACTCCTCAATTGAAGCTCCACCATGGCTCACAATCAACTCTCCCTCTCTTACAAAAGCCTTGCGGTTTGGTGCAAGCAGGGGAAGGAAATCTTCCGGTAAGCCAATCTGAGCCCACTCAATGGAATCGGGATATTGATTATGAAATTTGGTTCGAGCAAGTTGATCTGAATACACACGAGCACGCTCTCCACGGATATCAGCAAGAGCACCCTCTGAAAGACGACCACAGCCTTTTGCTTCAACATTACCATGATCAGAAGAAAGGAACACAGAAAAACCATGCTCAAATAGCAAATCAATCAAGTTCGGTAAAAATGCTTCCCCTGCCCACTGACTTACCTGATTATGCATTCCAGCAGCACCAAGCATCATTCCATGCATAATATCATCTACTGTATTCACAACTAATCCAACAACTCTTGTTTTGGGATGAGTTACCAAGTCAATTACTTTTTCAAGAGAACCTTGGCCTAATCCTTTTGTGTACTTCACTTCTTGCTTAGTTAACCCTTGATCATTCCAGAATTGTTTCCATAAAGCAGGTTCTTTGCTAGTATTCAAGATACTATCTGGAAAGAATACCGGAGGTTTGCCAGAAAATGCTGCTTGACGAGAAACTGAAGTTAATGTGGGCACCCAAGCAAACACTGCACTCTCTCTAAAACCATAACCCGGGCATTTCCTAGTAAGCTGCTTGCGTACTGCAAGCCATTGATTCAAAGAAAGTCCATCAACCAAAACAAATGCTACTTTTGCTTTTTTGTCTTCACCAATATGTCTTGATAAGAACTTGGGTATGTGATGAAGCATTACTGGTGGTACTGGTGGCAAACTACCTAATCCAGCATACCGCTTATTCAGCCAACCCAAGAACGTTTGATCAATTTTAGATTGGAGCTGCTTAATTCTTGACATAATCAATTCAGATAAAGAAATACCTGGCTCAAGAGATAAAGCAGTGAGTTCAGCCCATACTTTGGCGAATCGGAACCATCCGTCATGTCGAGATTTTTCGTCAGGGATAGTAATTTCAAGAGAACTCAACAACTTCTCTATACGACGAGAAGAATCCTCTTGATCACTAGACTTTACTCCAATTGCTATCCAACTATCTGGTAAAGATTCAATTTGGGAGTGTGTAACCGGATGGAGAAAGCCTTCTATAAACAAGTTGTCAATGTATACTTTTACATCATCATGATCAAAAGGCAAATAGGAAGGTCCAGGAAACTCAAAATCATAAGATTCTTCATCTGCTAAACCACTACCACTTTGCTGTTTTACCCAATTCTCAAGAAAAACTGGCCATCTTTCTTGGAGAAATGTGAAAAAAGCAATGCTATCTGGTACAATTAGCTTCAGAGGCCAATCAGAAAAAATCTCTTGTTTCTGAAGCAGTTGAATTAATCGCTTGTCCAACAATGCAGGAATACGATTACCTTTATAATGACGTCTGAGTAGCATTCGAAGAAGATCTGATGAAGTACTAATCAGCTCTGGAGCGATTTGAAACACATGCCTCAACAGAAATTCGATAGTACCATTTCTTCCCAAAGTTTTTGGGGCATATTCTTGTTGAGCTTTGTAAACCGCATCAAGGTTTTCAATTTCTAAAGATGCAATCACTGGATAGTTTAGGTTGGGAAACAATTCTACAAGCCCAAAAGACAAATGACGACTTGAGGCAAATATATCGAATGGCAATTGCTGAAAATCACTAAATCTAGAATGCACAACCACAACCAACTCTGATTCTTCTCCCTTATCCCACTGTGACCGGAATACTGACTCATAGATGTATCTGAAAGCAATATGATCCTCAAGAAGGCAAAGCTCAAAACCCCTATCTCGTATTCCTGCCTGAACACTTTCCTCTTGCAGTAAACCATCAGGATCGGCAACAATTGTAAGCCTTGATACTTTGGGGGTAAATTGCTCTAAAATTAGTTCTTGCCAGCTATTCACCATCACCACCAATTACTTGAAGAATCAAAATGGGTACCATATTGGGAAAAGCCTGGGTTCGTTTTCTAAACTCCTCTTCCCATTCTACCATTTCTTTCTGAAGCAAATTTAATCTATGGTTCTTAACTTGAGGTAAACCTAGTCTTTCAATAACTTTTCTTCTCATAGCAAAGCTAAATTCACTATTTTCTTTTTCTCTAACAAGACTACTCTGATGTTTATCCAATAGCTCTTTAAAAATTGGATGTCCTTGCTTTTCGGCAATTGTTGCTAATCTAGCCATTGCAAAACTAGATTCAGTTTGACTCAAATATTCAATAGCCTCAGGTGAAATAGTCATGAATTGCTCCCAGAGGTGCCTTGCTGTAGGAGCAAATACCTGATCCTCATCTGAAAGAAACAGTGGCATAATCCTATAACTACTCCAATCGCCACCAGTTAAGGATATACGCCAAAGAGACCATAATCCCGATATTTCTTTACTTATTCCGGGAACAACCATTTTTGCTACCGGTTGTCCTGGCACAAATCGAGGTAAGTTCATAACAAGATCTCTAATTCTAGAATCTTCAAGTGTCAAATGGAATGATGATGAAAGCTTATTTGCATCCTTAATACTGAACACTGCATTATTAATCACATCTTTACCTGACCACTTCAATCTCCAAGCAGAATCAATCTTTTCAGCCTCACCACCATGAGATTGCAAGTAACTAACTGTCATCTGTTCAATCCAGTGTGGTAATGGGTGTGCCATTATTCTTTGTGCATCATAGGGTTCAAGATTCTCTGCAACACCAAGAATAGAAGATGATGATTTACTATCTTTTGCCTCCTCATGAATATTTGCAATAGCTTTATCAACCGATGTGTCAATTGATTCAGGATGAAGAATCGCCTCAACATGCATAATGTCAAACATTCGACCTGCCTGGGCTGAGTCAAGCACATCACCAGTTTTGTCAATACCAAATTCTCTAAAAATTACATCAAGCTTTTCTTCTAACACTTCACGTACTCTATGTTCAACAGAATCTTCAAATACGAAATTGATTGCCCGCACTACTTTAGATTGACCAATGCGGTCCACTCTGCCAATTCGTTGTTCAAGTCGCATAGGATTCCACGGAATGTCATAGTTAATGACAACATGGCAGAACTGCAGATTTATACCTTCACCACCAGCATCAGTGGATATTAATATCCGTGCATTCTCTGCAAATTCCTCTTGTACCCGTTTGCGCTCATCTAAACTTAAGGAACCATTCAAACACACAACTGAGAAACCTAGATCAGTAAGATACTTCTCTAACATCTGTTGCGTAGGTACAAACTCAGTAAATACTAAAATCTTTACAGTAGAATCACATTCTTCAGCCTGCAGTTTGTATATCCATTCAAGCAACGCTTCTGCTTTTGCATCAACGCCTGCATTCTCACATCGTCTCGCTGCTTCAAGTAATAACTTAACTTCATCTCTCTCATTCTTAAGAGCTTTCAGGTGAGTAGTAAGAAGAGAATCAACTTGCGCCTGACCATCCAAATCAGCCCAGTCAAGCAAAGACTCCATGGGAAACAGAGATAACTGCCCTTCTGGTTCTTCGAGCACATCCAAACGACGCTCCAAAGATACTCTAATGGCTTTAACACTTGATACCACAAGACGCTGCATCAATATCATCAAGAAGCCAATGTAGCTTCTTTTTTCTAATACTGCTTGGTTATATCCTTCTCTTACATACTCTGTCACTGCATCATACAGCAATTTCTGATCTCTGTGTTTTTCTCCCCATGAAATTGGGGCAAGCTCCGTCCTTCTAGGTTTGAAAAGAGGCTTGCCTTCAGCAGTAATAGCCCGACGCTTTTCTGTACGGATTACATAAGGCATCACACGCTCGCGAGTAACACTTTCTTCGTCTGGAAATGCATCCTTATCCACAAGAGATAATAAACGATGGAATGCATCAGTTTTGCCCTGATGTGGAGTAGCAGACAACAGAAGAATGTAAGGAGCAGCTTCAGCCAAACCTTGACCCAACTTAAATCTGGCAACCTGATCTGTACTACCTCCAAGCCGGTGGGCCTCATCAACAATTATCAAATCCCACCCAGCAGTGATTAAATCTTCATATCGCTCCTGGTTAAATGCAGCGACCCGTGCAGCGGACCACCCCCTACGACTCTCCATTGGTTTAACCGAATCCATTGGGCAAACCACCTGTGCATGGCTCTGCCAGATATTATCATCTTTAGCAATACGCCGGTAAGCTGAAAAATCCCCAGGAATAAGTAGTCTAAAGTCTTCATTGAAGTGAGTACTCATCTCAGCTACCCACTGGGTCAACAAACTTTTAGGTGCAACAACTAGTGTTCGTTTAACCAATCCCCGTAACTTAAGCTCTCGTAAAATAAGCCCAGCTTCAATTGTCTTACCCAGCCCAACTTCATCTGCAAGCAAAACATCTTGCGTTAAAGCGTCTGCTATTTTACCTGCTGAAGCTACATAATTCAGATACGAAGAAGAAATAGAAGATGCTTCATCTAAAGGTTGCAAACTATCCGCAGAAACAGTTACAACCGAGTTGCTATTAGGCAACCAAACACGGCAGGTGGTTTTACCCCAAAGAGTGTTGGATTCGATGATTTGGCAGAGTTGGTTGTGGTTGGAAGAAAGAAACCATCGAGTAGAAACAGCAAACTCCGTGTGCTTCAAGCCCAAACCCCTGACTTCAATTGATTAGCTCTTATCCCTCTACAAGACCAGTGCGATCCAATAGACTGCAAAAATGAAGCATTCACTAATTTGGCTCGCTTGCCAAGGAAATCACCTTCATCATACCGCAAGTAAATCCCCTCTGAAGGACAATCACCGAAATGTGAAATCCCAATCAACTCTTTGCACTCATCCAATGAAAATATTCCCTTTTGGATCATCGGAACCATATTAATACAAGAGTTTTTCAGAAAATCATTTCTTCTTTTTACCGATAAAAATTTATTACATCTTTTATCATAAACATCAAAACCTAAAAACCAGTCAGGTAAGTTTGTATAGTTAATTGAATGCTGTGCATAGCACCATTCTCCGAAAAGAATGTATTCATCTGACAAAAGATCGTAAAGCAAATCAGTCTTTAGCATAAGCCAATCAGAAAGCTTTTTCCATTGTCCAATATATGGTAAAACAAGCAACTTACCTCTATTTTGTAATTTGATACCACCAAATGAATCGAAAGAAATCCCCAGATTAGCACCATCTATCTTCTCTTCTACTGTAATATGATGCTTTAGAAAAAGTTCACACTCATGCTCTGACATCACTTTATCATCACGAAAAGAATTATTTCCTAAAACTGCTAGATGAGGCGTTCTTGGATACTTGAAAAAATCATTCATTATTTAGGGAACTTTGCATCATACTTTGTCTCAATGTATTCAGGACAAAGAAATTTTACGTGGATTCCAGCTTCATCCAAAGCATCTTTCCACCCCCACCATTTACTATCCACTGCCTGGAGAACAATAGGTGCCTTGTCATGGGCATTTGCAACTGCAATGAATTTACGATCACTGTCGTCAAAATCAGACAATCCAGGATGGTCGGGAAACTCATTGAAAGAATCACCATCCGGTGTAATGCAAACTCGATCTTCCGCAGGGAAACTCCACCTCTCGTAATGAACCCATAACATGAACATATCCCCAATACCTGGCTGACCACTCATTGATAATTTTCCTCGATATTCATCAAAAAACAAATCTCCATAATCAAGAACCAATCCTCCATTTTGTGTAACTTCTTCTATTGCTTCAACACAAACCTGTACACATTTGCAGAGATATTCTGGGATATTATCAGGATCAATTGCACGATTTGCTGTTTTTGGTACATTAGTGTCTATAACCCATTTTTGAGTACTCTCAGACATCATGAACCTTCATTGTTTTCACTTTGAGCAATACGCTTTTTCATAGTTGCTTTTGCGTGTGCGGTCATATCACCCATTCCATCTCCAAAGAAATTCTTTGGCCAATTCTTAATATTACCAAATGTATCTATTTGCAGGGCTTCAAGTGTAGAAGGGCTTTTACCATTATCTGCAAAGTATGTTGAGACCCGATCAGTAGTGATAGAATCTTCAGCAATACGCCTTTGCAGTCTCTTTAAAAAATATTCAGAATGCGTTTCGATAATTAGCTGAATGTTTCTGTCCTTGCCATTTTCTTTAGAATTTATGACATCAGTCATCGCATCTGCTAAAGCAGATTGTGCGCTTGGATGCAAATGAATCTCAGGTTGCTCCATAATAATAATGGATCCTGGTGGTGCATAAAAACACTGTACTAAAACAGGAAGCACCTGTGAAATACCAAAGCCAACATCAGGAAGATCTACTGAATCTCGCGCTCCTCTGGTTCGTACCCGAACCTCATATTCCTGCCTTTGCTCAGAGAGTTGCTGAACACTAAATTCTTCAATCAAGCCCATTTCCTTAAGTTTCTGGGCTATGATTTCTTCTATAGGTAACGTTTTAGATGCACGCTTGGCACCAGATTTGACTAACCCAATTTTTCTACCACGCCCTGCAAGAATTGTAGCGATCGCATTTTCTCCAGAATAGCCGACACTTTCTGGATTGATGCCACCCCATCTGTACAATCGTTCCGCCTTGGATCGTAGAGGACCTAAATAGTAGATTGAATTAAATAGTCTCTCCTGCATAAGATTTAGCTCTTGAACAAAATCGGCATTTTGATAGTAAGCAACTAGTTCATCAGGAAATCCATAAAATCGAACTGCCTCCTTCAATGTCCAAACACGCATTTTCTTTCTTTTGAAATCATACTGTTCTGATTCCACCTGATATTCAAACTTGGTGCCAGGCTTTCGCTTTAACCCTACAGACAATACATCTGACCCTTTGTTAATTAATTTATACTGAAACAATTCAACAGCCAACAGATCCTCATGTGCTCCACTCATCCCAACAACTGCCTGAAAGACAAGTGTGTCTCCTGAAAAAGTTGTACCTGAAACAGGATCTCTAACCTTTAGTGCTTTGTCCAAGCTCCATTTGTATTCAAATTCAATCTTGTTCTTCAGCTCTCTGTTAAAAACCATTTCCCTGTAGGAGCCAAGCTGAGCTGCTGAATTCTTCCCTCCGGGATTAAAGACAGCTTTACGATCCGAAGATTGTACTGTCTGCTTCAACATCATCAGAAATTGTCCAATACTCGACTTACCTGAACTGTTCGCTCCAAAGAATAGCGTTATTGGTGACATTTCAATTGTGCCTGTATCTTGCCATGCTTTAAAATTCTTGATTTGCAATTGCTGTATCATATATCTTCTCCCATCCGTGTTACGGCTTGATCATACCACATAAGGAGCTTAGGGTCTTCTTGAAGAATCTTCTCAGGTATTTTCTCGGCGACAGCAATAATTGTTGCATAATCTCTATCTTGCCATGCTTTCTTAAAGCCTGCTCGCACCGCCTCAAGGCGGAATACTTTCAATCTCTTCTTCTTGAATTCAACATACTCTTTAAATTCTTTTAGAAGAGCTCTCTCTCGAACTTTTTCAAGATCACCAGATTTCTTTGGATCAGGGGCATACCAGCGATCTTTCGCCTTCAAAACAAGTGAGGGATCATCTTTGTTAAGAT
>JAGLQD010000067.1 GCA_023136985.1 Candidatus Sabulitectum sp.
ATTTTGAACCAGATATTCTCCAAGAGCATTTACTTCTTCCAGAGAAACCGTGGAAGTAAAATTAATCCCACCTGGATTGAAGTCCATGAAGGATATCTCAATAAGAGTATTCATGCGTGAATCACAAAAATGTATGACAACCGGGTTCCCCTCAAAGACATTCTCTGACAGTTCATGAACAAAGAATACCGCCATCCTTACATAGTTCTGATCCTGCTCAATTCCCTCAAGAACCGCCATTCGGAATTCGTACACCGCTCCCGGCTTTGTGAGTTGAACTGTCTTTCTCTCTCCGTCATAAAAACCGGATTCTATCAGATACTCTCCCAATCTGTCAGCTTCCTCAATTGTAACTGTGGAAGTGTAATAAAGCTGACCGCCGTTAAATTCTATAAGCTTTCCCAGATCCTGCATGCATCCACTGGAAAAAATCAACAGGATTGACAGAAGCAGTGCGGGTATCAGTGAGTAATGCCTTGTGATCATCGGTCTCCTCTCTGCCCAAGAGCCTCACGAATCTTACTTGCCAGGGCATGAATGGTAAAAGGCTTCTGGATAAAAGCAAGGCCTTCTTCAAGAACTCCGTGTTTTGTAATAATCTCATTTGTGCAGCCGGTTATCTCTGCGAACCTGGAATTGACGAAAATATGTTTTCCATCTTCGTCTGTGACCGCAACACCATCTGGAAGATTTTCAATCAGATCCAGAAAACTCTGCTCGTTATCAGCAACAATGTCGTTTTTCCTTACGGAATCAGACGCCATGAATCCTCCCTGCTTGAAAGAAACAATACTGTTGCCTATCCTGTGGTGTCAATGCTGAGGAAGCATTCCGGGATCTACAAAAAAACTCTTCTGATGACTCAGGCTCCGGTCATGGGAATACGGAGTCGCTTGGCAAAGAGAAACACCAGGTTTCTGAAACCGTCACGCCAGAGGTTCAGCTTGGCCTTTCCAACTCTGCTGGAATAGCTGAAAGAAATGGGCTTTTCCGCACACTTGATATCCCTGCAACCCCAGACTTCAATCTTCAGTTCTTCAGATAATGGCATGCCGTCACTGGTAAGCTCTATTTTATCAAGAATCTCCCGGTGAAAGATCCACATCCCCGACTGGCTGTTCATTATCTGCCTCCAGAAAAGAACCATGGTGAAAGCGGTAAGAACAAGATTGCCGCTGAATCTCATTATGTTGTTCAGCGTGCCGGAATGATCATCAGGAATTCGTCTGGCAGAGATGAAATCAAGATCGTTCTCCAGGAGATCTTCGATCAGCCCGGGAAGATCCTGAACAGGATATGTGCCATCAGCGTCAGCAGTACATACAATATCGGTATCAACTGCTGCGAATCCAGCTTTGTATGCACTTCCATACCCCTTGACAGGTTGATCAATTACAATGGCTCCGTACTTCTCAGCAACCTGCTCTGTTGCATCTGTACAACAGTTTGCCACAACAAAAACTCTGTCTACCTGATCGGGAACGGCGTCAAGAACTGTGGAAATTCCTTTTTCCTCGTTGTGAGCAGGAATCACCAGACCTACTGTGTACTTTCCAACCATTAACCCTCCCGTTTAGATTTGCCAGAAACTAAAATGATCTCTTCCAGCAAGTCAAGAGCTGCTACCGGAGAAGAGATAAGCAAATCCCCTTTTTACAATTCTTAGAAAAGTATCTTTGTGAAAGAGCAGAGCTGTTGTTCTAAAGATCGGTCCTGGTCTTAAGTAAAATCTCATAAATGCTTTCCGCTGAAATCTTTTAAGATCTTTTGCGGTAAGATGTTCCGGCGGAGCTGGACACTCTGTATTGTGAAAAGCTTCCCATCCTGTACTGACCATCTCATTATTCTTCAGGAATTCGTCCCCGTCAGGCGACCCTGGAATTGGTAGAAAACAGGCGAACTGAGCCCATTCCACCCTGCTGGATCTGGAAAACTCAATTGTTTCTTCAATGTCTTTCTTTGTCTCACCGGGAAGCCCCAGGATAAAATAGGCTGCTACAGGCAATTTGTGAGAGTGAATAAGGTCAATGCTTTTCTTTATCTCCGCTGTTGTAGTTGCCTTTTTGATCTTCTTGAGTATTCTGTCTGAGCCGGATTCAATTCCACAGTGAACAACATACCATCCAGCCTTCTTCATAAGGGTCAGCAGTTCATGATCAAGAGCGTCGAGTCTGACGCCGTTAGGAGTAGAGAACAGTACTGGAAGATTCTTTCTTATGGCTATTTCGCAGAATTCCTTTGCATAGTCTTTGTCAAAAGTGAAATTGTCGTCTTCAATATGGATCTCCGCCACACCATACTCTCTTACAAGAAGCTCTATTTCTTCCCATACCTGATCAAGCGGTCTGTGACGAATCTTCCGCCCTGTAACTCGGAAACCCGCACAGAATGTGCAACGATACGGACAACCTCTGGTGGTAAGTATTGGCGCATAAGGCAATCTTTTAAGTACAACTCCATTTGGAAGACCTCTGTATTTCTCCGGAGGAGCAAGATGCCAGGCTGGAATAGGAAGAAGAGAAAGATCAAGTACCTGTCGGGGATGGGTACTACTCATATCCTTTCCCTTGTAGATAACTCCATCAGGTGCTCTTTCAGGAAATTCCAATGCCTCAAGAACAGATTCTTCAGCCTCTCCTATGAAGATCGCATCCACCTGAGGGAAATCCAGAAAGGCCTTTTCAGCCACACAGGAAGCATGCGGGCCGCCCAGCCAGAGTTTTGTCCGGGGCAGAGCTTTCCTAAGCGTTGAAACTACAGGTTTAAGCAGAAAGACATCAGAAGTAAACGCTGACAACAAAAGAATTTCAGGATTTGAGGCCACTACATCTGAAATAAGATCTTCGCCGTCTTTCTCCATCTGAGAAAAATCCAGAAGAACCACCTGATGCCCTGCTTTTTCCAGCACCGCTCCCAAGTACAAAAGACCTATGGGAGGAACAAGGTTGGTTCCGCTACCACCGGGTCTGGGTGGATAAAACAGGGTAATTCTCATTGTTCCACAGGCACCACACGGTAAATATCAATAGTGTACCTTCCAGAATCCCAGTGGGGAGTCTCTAAACGCAGCATTTCGGATCCTGGGGGCAATAACACTTTTACAGCATCGATATTGCCATGGGATATCATGAAAGATGCTATCACAAGAGTGTAAGAGGTCCCTTCACTCAGGGTTACATGCTCACTAAAAACGTTCTTGAACGGAGAGGTAGAATCAACTATCCCGCACTCTGGATTAGAAAAATACATTTCATCTATTCCTGAAACCAGAACGGTGTCGCCAAGTGATACTGCAAAAAGCGCTGCTTCATTGTAGTCCAGTAAAGGTTTCACACATGCCAGAGAAGTATCTAACTGATAATCATAGTGCTGTGACCTGTTCGCAACAGCAGTGGACACCACAAAGATCGCTCCGATAACAAAAGCTGTTTTCTGAGAATAGTATTTGAAGAGCATAACAATTGAACCCAGAATAATTATCGGATATGCAGGCAGCACATATCTGAAAAGATTCAGGGCTGAGTCCGGGGATACCAGAACTATCAATACATGAAAAAGTACAATTGATACAGGCATCACAATAAAAACAGAGAACACTCTTCCAAGAACAAGTCTGTGTCTGATCTTGTAGACAACAAGAAGAACTGTAACGAAAGCGAGAAAAAGAATTCTGTCCGGAGGAAAGAAAAGAGTCGGAAAAAGCAGGATCAGAATAAATGGCAATAATCTTCTGTCTTTGTCCCGCCCGATCCCTCTGATCATTCCAGCCAGGGCCGCGGTTACCGGAAGCCACCTGAAATCCTCAGAGATCAGATGGGAACCGAACAACCGGAGCCGGATAGCCAGCCAGTTCGACTCCAGTACAGAGCCCTCCCCAATGTATGTAGGAAAGAAAAAATAACCGTTGACCAGAAGATTGCTAAGCCCGGTTACTGCGATAACAAGAGTCGGTGAAAGAAACAGAAGAAGGCGAAGTGGCTTCTTAAAACCTGTTTGAAAAATTTCCGCAAGGAAATATGCCCCTGCAAGAAATATGGCCTGTTCCCTGAAAATTATTGCAAGCGCACATAAAAGAGCTGCCTGAACATATTTCTTCTTTACATAATAATAGAGCGACCAGACAACCGCTGCAACAACAGCACTTTCCGGCATAGGTCTCATACATTGAGTAACAAACAAAGGGCTGACAAAAAGGGCAAGAGCAGAAAGCCATCCAGCCAGTTCACATGAAAGCAGTCTGCCCAGCCTGTACATTCCCCATATGCTTAAGAATGTGGCAACTGCAGGAAGAAGCCTCGCCACCCACAAAGAGTTTCCCAATACCCCTGATAGCAGTGCCCAAACCCAGAAAAACAAGGTTGGGTGACCCATGGCCTGCTCACCTTTTTCAGAACCGGCTGCGAATGGGGAAAAGTCATTGCTGCGGATCCAGTCTGTTGTTTTGTATCCGTAACCCAGCGAATCGCCAAAGAGTGGAATTGAGAGTGAAAGTATGTACAAAACAGCCAC
>JAGLQD010000068.1 GCA_023136985.1 Candidatus Sabulitectum sp.
GTGGCATCCGGAGCGGGACGCAACCGGTGTGCCCATTCTTGAGTACATGATGCGAATTGCCTGTAGAACATGATCTACAACTGTCTTCCTCAGATGGTCAGTCGTATATGGGGTTCTCTTCCTGCTGTAAAGTCAGGAGAGGAACCTGTTGGAGAGATCTGGTGGTTCACAGATAATACGGTTCTGGAGGGTGAAGGGGGTATCCGCAGGAGGGCAGATGAGTTCTTTCCGCGTAATTCATTTCCATTGATCATCAAAACTCTACATGCCGCCAGAGATCTGTCCATTCAGGTCCACCCGGGTAAAGACGGAACAACACAGGTAAAAGATGAATCCTGGGTTGTGCTGTCGGGCTCGGGAAAGATAATGCACGGAGCGGTTGCTGGAATAACTCCGGTTCAATTCAGGGATTCAGTAAAGAATGGCTCAGTTCAGGAAATCCTGCAATGTATTCATGGGGAACCCGGTGTGTTTGTTCACCTTCCTGCTGGAACAATTCATGCCCTTGGCGCCGGGCTTACAGTGCTTGAAGTTCAGCTGAACTGCACTGTAACATACCGTCTCTGGGATTACGGCAGAAAAGATATCAGAGGGAACCTCCGGGAACTTCATGTGAAGGAGGGACTCGCGTCAGTAAACTGGAAGAAGATGGGAAGAGCGACTCTGATACCTGAAGACAGTCTTGACGCCGGCTCTTACCACATGCGAAAGAGCGGTGCAGGCCATATTACGCTTGAACCACTGGAAATTCTCTTTCTGCCTGAAGAACAGCAGTGCTTTTTTGCGGACGCAACCGGTGGAACCATTTTAACAAGAGGTGATTCATGGATAGTAGGGATCTAAAGATGAATAATAAAAGAATTTTTGCGGTGATAATGGCAGGAGGCAGGGGAACACGGTTCTGGCCTGCATCAACAAAAGCCCGTCCGAAACAGTTTATGGATCTGCTGGGTGGCGGCACCATGCTTCAGAAAACCGCAGCGAGGTTTGCGAACATATCCGGTCCTGAAGGTGTGCTGGTTGTTACAGGTGCAATTCACAGTACAATTGCAGCAGCTCAGCTTCCCCTTCTTCCGAAAAACAATCTTCTTCTTGAGCCGGTGGGCAGAAACACCGCTGCCTGTATCGGCTGGGCAGCTGAAACCCTCAGGCGAAGAGGTTTTGGTGAAAGTGTAATGATCGTTGCTGCCAGTGATCACAGGATCGAGCCTGTGAGCGGGTTTGAAGAAACAATGAGGAATGCAGTTGCTCTTGCAGAAGAAGGGTATCTCTGCACAATTGGCATCACTCCTGATCATCCGGCCACAGGATACGGTTACCTGCAAACCGGTGAAGAGATAAATTCAGGTAAACTGGTGAAGAGCTTTAAAGAGAAACCTGATGCGGCAACAGCAGAATTGTACTTGAGATCGGGAGATTACCTCTGGAACTCGGGAATGTTCATCTGGAGAGTTGACAGCTTCCTGGAAGAGTTCCAAAAACACATGCCCGGCCTCTTCAGAGATATACAGCAGCTGCCGGTTACAACCGCTCCGTCCATGGAGGAATACTCTGCTCTTGAATCGCAGTCCATCGACTACGGGGTAATGGAGAAGACAGACAGAGCAGTAGTAGTGCCTGCTCTGTTCAAGTGGAGCGATATTGGTG
>JAGLQD010000069.1 GCA_023136985.1 Candidatus Sabulitectum sp.
TGGTGACTGGCCCGGAGCCAGAGGTGCCGGTGTTGAAAGAGGCGAGAGCTTGAAGATCAACTCTGAGAATACCCTTGTTTTCGATGAAACCGGCAGGCTTACTGTTATCGTAGGGTTGGACAACGTCAGTGTTGTTTCCACAGACAAGGCAATTCTTGTCATGTCTGATTCCAGTTCACAGAAGATCAAGGAAGTAGTCGCCAGCCTTGAGGAAGCACGGCCGGATCTTGTGTGAGCAGCAGGACATGAAAGAAATCAGCATTCCATTCAAACAGATCGGAACCATACAGACTCCATATTACAGCAACGCTCCCTATCAGCCTGTTGATACAGCAGAGGATAACTTCTCTATTGCGATCAATCGTGAATATGTCGATGGTCTGAGTGATCTGTGGAAATTTAACTATGCTTATGTTTTGTTTTATGCCCATAAAGCACAGGGCAGAGCAGAAATGGTGGTTGCTCCCCCCTGGGCAAAGGGGAAAAAGGTTGGTCTTTTTTCCAGTAGATCACCTTCCAGACCCAATCCAATAGGCTTGAGCGTAGTTCGCATAAAAGATGTAAAGGAAAACATTATTTTCATCTCGGGAATAGATGTCTTTAATGGAACGCCTCTGCTGGATATAAAACCCTACATAAAAGATCTTGACAACAAGAGTGATGCAAACTACGGGTGGCTGGATGAACTGGATAACAAGGAGCATCTTACTCTGCATATCAAGGGCATTCCCCACGAACACTGACAGGGTGTCATGGGACCGATTTCCTTAAGTCTTACCTGATTATCACCTTTGCACCAACAGGAAGCCAGAAGTATGCCCACCTGGCTGTGAAGAAGCCCATACGGACACATCCGTGTGAAAGAGGTTCACCCAGTCTGTGTTCCACTGAGGGGGAAGCCTGATGAAGACCAATTACCCCGGAATCCACTATGCATTGCCAGTAGGGCATGTGAACTCTGTAAATGCTTGATACAGGGCTCCACCTTTTATAAAGAACCTCAAAATCACCGCTGGGAGTAGCATACCGTGTAGACCTGCCTGTGGAGACAAGTGCCAGGTTAGCTTCACGACCACCTTCAAGAAAGACGATGACCTGCTGATTTTTGCTTACAAGAGCGAGTCTTTCCCCGGATTCATGTATTATGCCTTCTCCCTGAAAAGGGAGAATGGAGACAACCCCTCGAAGCAACAGAAATGGAACCAGAAAACAATTCAGTGTTTACCCCCTTGTAACTGATTACTCTGCAAGAAACACTGCCTGCGGTCAAGGGGGGATAAGAGTTGACTTTGTTGCCTTTATGAAGCAGATTTCTTCATGAATGTGGATTGGGGCGAATGTTTTTGTACCACGCGCCTTAAGGCACTTCTTTCCACACAATGTTTTTTAAGGCATTCTTTTTGGTAATTGATGAATATTGTCCGAATGGAGGATTGATTTGAATCTCGCAAAACTTTTGGTTATAGCAGTAGCCGGGCTTCTGATAATTGCCGGTTGTTCTTCCCCAGCAGTTACCGGTATCAAGGTTCACATACAGAACAGTGAATACCATGAAGCTATCCATCTTGCTGACAGCGTAATTGCCAATGGCGAGGGCTCCAACCCTGAGGTCTGGTACTGGAAGGCCAGAGCATACACCATGATGCGTGTATGGGACGAAGCCGCTGTTTCTTTCGTGCAGGCTTACGAACTTGATCCTCTCATGGCAGCGAATATGACAACTTACTGGCCTGCATTCTACAACACTGCAGCCGGTTATGTTTCTGAAGGAAGAATTGAAGACGCTATTAGTATGCTTGAAACCGGTGGAGCAATAGTTCCTGAGCGCCCAGAGTTCGATCAGATGCTGGGTGATATCGCTCTTAATGAACACAATTACGAAGAGGCAATAGCAAGGTTTGAAGCATCGATCGATCTTGCAGTTGCACAGATGGATGTGATCAGAGGAAGTATTGACGAATCTACTGATCCAGCATGGATCGGGCAGCTTAACACAGAGCTGGACAATATGGTACACAGTGTTGTTCTTTCAACCTACAACACCGGTGCTATCCTTAAGAACCTCTACATGAACAGTGAAGACGAAGCAGTTGCAGCAGATTACATGGCTGAGGCTGTTGTTGCCTACACAAGAGGGCTTGAGATCGATCCTTCCAGTGCTGATCTTATGACCGGTCTTGCAGAGTTCTACATTCTCTCTGAACAGTATGATGCAGCACTCGCAATATATGATGATGCTCTTGTTGCAATTGATACCGGTGTGGAAGAGGGCTGGATCGATCCGGAGGATGCTGCTGACATGAAAGCCGGCGTTCTTCTTACAAGAGGTTTTACTTTCATCGAGATGGAAAGATTTGATGAGGGAGTTGCCGCCCTTGAAGAGTGCAGAGCACAGATGGGTAACACCTACCAGGTACTTGCCATGATAGGTCATGCCAACTTCATCATGGAACAGTACAACGAATCTCTTCTTGTTATGGAACAGCTTACTGTTATGGACGAACTGACCAATGATGAGTACGCCAATGCATGGTATATGATGTATGCAAACTACATTCGTCTTGAAGAAGACAGTGACGCTCTTCAGGCACTGCTGAATGCTATCGAGTATGACAGCGACAACGCTGATTACTACGAGTACCTTGCTCAGACCTACAGCACCCTTGGCCGGAACAGCCAGGCCATGGAAGCAATGCAAAAAGCTCAGAGCCTGCGCTAGCAACTGAAATTGTACAGAAAGAAGCCCGGGTTTTATGCCCGGGCTTCTTTCTGTTGTTCAGATTCTATTACGTAAGTCGGATAAGAAGCTGGTTCTTCTCCACTCTTTCTCCGGCGGATACTGCCACCACTTCCACAGTTCCTGCAATAGGAGCCACTATCTCGTTGTACATCTTCATGGCATCCAGTATTAGCAGAATATCGCCTACACTGACCTTTGAACCCACACTGGTTTTTACTTCGATAACAGTTCCGGGGATAAAGGCATTGATCTGCTTCTCGTCTTCCGGAGTCCATCTCTTGTGGAATGAGGAAGGAACTTCTGTCTCATAGATAGTATCGTCTATGTTCAGTTCTCTGTATTCGTTTTCAACTGGCATTGTTGTTTACCTCCCGCTTGCCTAAAGAGGAATGTTGCCGTGGCGGCGGAAAGAGTTGCCGTGGTCCTGCCGGCCTGCGAATTCAAATGCCTTTATAACAATGTCTCTGGTCTTGTGAGGCTCGGTGAGTATGTCAACATAGCCTTTTGATGCCGCTACATAGGGGTTGGCGAATTTGTCTTCGTACTCTTTTATCTTTGCCTGACGGGTAGCCTCAGGGTCGTCACTGGCAGCTATTTCTTTCCTGAATACTATGTTTGCAGCACCTTCGGCGCCCATAACCGCTATTTCAGCTGTGGGCCATGCTATAACACTGCTGGCTCCAAGGTGCCTGCTGCACATTGCTATGTAAGCTCCGCCGTAGGCCTTGCGCATGATAATGGTGACCTTTGGAACGGTGGCTTCACTGTAAGAGTAAAGAAGCTTGGCTCCGTGTCTGATAACACCTGCGTGTTCCTGGTCAACTCCGGGGAGGTAGCCGGGTGTGTCCACCATTGTCAGGAGAGAAATACCGAATGCATCGCAGAAACGGATGAATCGAGCTGCTTTGTCTGAAGCATTCACATCCAGAACTCCTGCGAGGTATCTGGGCTGATTTGCAACTACACCTACTGTTTTACCGGCAATTCTGGCGAATCCTACAACTATGTTCTTTGCGTAGTGTTCGTGAACCTGCATGAAGTCGCTGTTGTCAACCACGCCCTTTATAACATCGGTTACATCGTAGGCTTTTCTGCGGTTATCGGGAATGATGTTGTCTGTCAGGGCTTTAAGCGGTGGAGCAGATTTGTATACAGGCGGGTCTTCAAGGCAGTTTGCAGGCAGGAAGCTAAGAAGTCTCTTGACCTGCTGGAAAGACTCGATCTCTGTCTGTGCGTAAAAATGAGCATTGCCGGAGACGGTTGTGTGAGTCTTCGCACCGCCTAGCACTTCCGGGGAAACATCTTCACCGAGAACAGTCTTTATTACCTGAGGTCCGGTGATGAACATATTGGAGATCTTTTCAACCACGAAAACAAAGTCAGTAAGAGCTGGTGAATAAACTGCGCCACCGGCACACGGGCCCAATATTATGGAAAGCTGAGGAACTACACCGCTGAAAGTAGTGTTTCGGAGGAAGATCTCTCCGTATCCGTAGAGCGAATCAACACCCTCCTGGATTCTGGCGCCACCGGAATCATTGATACCGATGAGAGGTATTTTCTTTGTTCCTGCACCGTCCATAACCTTTACTATCTTTGCGGCATGCGCCTTACCGAGAGAGCCACCGGCAACAGTGAAGTCCTGGGCATATATGGCAACAGGGCGGTTATCAATCTTGCCGTATCCGGTAATTACGCCATCTCCTGCAAGTTTTTTCCGGTCCATTCCAAAATCAGTAGAGGAATGCTCCACAAAGAGATCTGTCTCCAGGAAAGAGTCGCTATCAAGTATTTCGTCAACTCTTTCTCTCGCAGTAAGTTTACCTCGTTTTTTCTGCTTCTCCTGTGCAACGTCGCCGCCACCTTTGAACAGATTCTGTACTTTTGTGCCAAACTCGGTTAATCTGCTTTTGATTGACATCTATATTCCTTCCCCGCCAGTCGGCGTCAAATTGTTTTCCAATTCCTTTAAAAGCAGAAGCCTTTCTCTTGCATATTCCGGTAAAGATATGCCAGCCTCTTCAAACCACCTGTATTCCACCCCTGCTTCCTCTATTCTATTCAACTCCCAGAGGCTGCCAGCAAGTATAAGTCTGGCTTCTGCAAAAGCGGGGGACATGGCCAGTGCTCTTCTGCAGAATTCTACAGCCTGGAGGTAATCTCTGCCTGTGCGAAAAACCTTGGCAGCTTTCACCAGAACAACAGGCCCCTGCGCCTGTGACAGCGCAAGCTCTGTGAGCTCTTCCGCATGTTCCTGACATCCAGACAGGGAATATAACCATGCGCATTGAGCAATGCCCCACGGAGGGAGAGAATCCATGCTGGAACTGGCCATGCTCAGGGCTTTAGTCTGCTGTCCTGTGACCCAGAGGGCACTGATCAGAGTAGCTCTCTCAACCCACGGTGACGGTATGATATTAGTAGTAATACCGATTATTTCTTCACCCGTTTGTAGTTCACCGGTCTGCAGATATGAAACTGCTGCCTGCAATACAGGGTCTCCTGCAAGCTCTGCACTTACTGTCGCTGATTCCAGGTCACCTGCTCTGCATGAATTCCAGCAGTCCAGGGTGTAAGACCAGGTTCCAGGGTTGTATGTGGTCACTGGTGAGAAGGCGGAATCCCTGCGGAAGTGAAGAGACTTAACAACAACATCAAGAATCTCTGTACCGGTCTGATCCCTCTGCCTTTTCAGTTCATCCAGAGAGGACGCCGGAATCAGGTACAGAGGAGTGGTGAGAAATTCCGATGGATCAAGGGGATCATAATATCTGAAGGCTAATGATTCCAGCTCTGTTTCCCGCAGAAGATCCCAGCTGGCATATGTGCTTGTCAAACCGTTGATGTGTATCGGAACCCATTCAGGCAGTTTTGCCGCCAGGTGAACTGAGGAATACTGGTTCCTGGTGTTGTAGATCAAAAGGTTGAAGCCATAGCCATGGAAGAGGTTGTTCTGGAATGCCATGAACCCCTCTCCCGGTGCTTCTGTGATCATCAGGTAATCCCAGTGGAATGCTTCCGGAAAAAGAAGACATCTTCCATCAACAAACAGAGGAAATCTCCCTCCGAACCGGTATTCAAGGTATCCGGATATCTCATTTGTATTGAAGAGAACCGCATTTTCAAGAAGAGCAGGGTGTTCTTCAAGCAGGTTCGCCAGTTGAACAGGGTAAACCGTCCAGTCTACATGAGCACCCAGTTCTCTCGGCGGCCCGATTTCCCTTGGCACCCCGTATGTAAAGGGGATAACTATCAGGATCAGCGCTGCGAAGTAGTTGATCTTTACAGGAATCTTCAGAGTGAGCATTCCAGGTACCCATGCCAGCATGGCAGGGGCCAGCAACTCTCCGTTACGGGCAGCGAACACAGTTGCAACAATCAGCATGGACAGAGCAAGAAGTTTTCCCCGGTCAATTCCTTTTGAGAATCGCACAAGAAGAGCAGTTGTGCCAACTGTTAGAAATGAGAACAGCAGTGCAGTGCGTGATATTGCCTTTTCAGGAGCATACCTGGGGTCAAATGGACTCCACCATTCCCGGATCGACTGCTTGAACAACGGTTGTGCAAGAAAAGCAGGCAGGTATTCCAGGGTTCTGAAACCGTTTGGATGGATCCCGCTTGCAAAAAGGAGCAATATTGGCGGAAGGAGCCATTTTCCGAACTCTTTGAATCTGCCGGAGAGCAATCTGGTCATTGCCGGAACGGAGGCAAGAAACAGACCCATAACAAACCCTGCATGAATATTTACCCAGAGTATCTGAACAGGCAGAAGGATCAGAGCAAGTTTCCACGGTTTTTTGAACTCAAAGGAGAGAATGTAGAGGTAGAGAGAGAAAAAGAAAATGCTGAAGAAGTGGGGTCTTGCTATCCACCTGGGCTGGGCCAGCGTGAGCCATAATGCGCCAAAGACAAAAGCCAGCCCTGGATCTGCTCCATTCTTTACGGATGCCTTGAATACGAAAAAAACAGAGAGTCCTATAAAGAAGGCTTTAAGAAGTACCGGCCCGGCTTCACCAATGTGTATCCACGTAAGAGCCATTGCAACTTCAGCAAGCCATTCGTGCTGTATCCAGTAAGCCCCATGTCTGGTCCAGGTGAAGGGGTCTTCAGTTCTGATCTCTCCTGTTTCAACGATGTCAATTCCATTACGGAGATGCCAGAAAATATTTCCGTTGTGTATGGGAGTAACAGAGTAAAGCACTGCAATAATAGTCAGCAACCAGCATAGCCTAACTGATTCAGAAAATTTCTTTGATATTTTCAATTCTTCTCCGGGTAATGGGTGTTTCTGAGAATTCTATGGCTTTCATGTAGAAGCTGTCTCTCAGAACAGGGTTCTCCTCCTGGATCATTCTTCTAACCCAGGCTTCTGCTACGATGTCTATGGCCATTGGATCAGGTGAGTTCCCATTGAAGTCAAATATAGACAATTGATTCCAGACTATTGGCAGTCGTTCAAGACCTGCGGCACTGAAGATCAGTCCGTGAAGAGAAAAATCATCTTCTCTGTTCCATGCTCTTGATATGTGTACTGTTCGTTCTCCCACCATGGGTGGTATCAACCCAGGCGGAGAAAACTCGAAGTAGTTCCCAAACGGGTCTGAAAGAAGGATATCCTGCCTGAACCCAAGAATGTTCTGAGCATACGCAGCATAGAAAACATCATGTGCAACAGGTCTGTAAATTGATCCCCGCGGCAGTGAAGTCATTACATCACTTGTCCACCTCATTGCTATGTCATCATCTGTCCGATCAGAAGCAACTACCCCGCTTACTGCTGCAGTCAGAACCATTAAGATAGCAAGGGTTTTGTATACTGCTGCTCTCTTCCAGAGAAATTCAATTCCAGAGGCGCTTCGGAGCGACAGGGGAAGAAGAAAGATCCATAACTGCCCAGCTGGGTCAGGCAGTTCGTACGACGCAAGGAAAAGAAGAGCCAGAATCCCTGGAATATCTCTTTTCGCAGAGAATCTTCCACCAGCTGCAGCCAGAAGAATAAACACGATCCCCCCTGGAATTCCAATGAAACTCAGGGCCCTGAAAAGTCTTTCAACTGATGGCGCATCAAGCCTTCCTGAATACATGGTGAAGTAGGAGAACAAGGTATCAAGAGAGCCCGGATGTCCGTAATGAGCTGTTCGGCTTGCACCGGATCGTATTGGAATGTACAGGTAGAGGCTTGCAGGTATAAGAAATGCCAGATTCGCAGTCCATCTTTTTTTAAATGAAAGGAAAAGAGGACTGGAGAGAAAAGAAACTGGATGCCCTGCCAGCAGAGCCATTCCCGATGCGTAACCTGCCAGTCTGGAATCTTTCAGAGCCATGGCCGCCAGAACCAGCAGTATTGCAAGTGGATAAACCTCCAGGCTGTTCAACTGGCTCATAACCGGCGCTGAGGTCAGGAACAGGACAGAACCTGCCAGCGCAGGGTAGAATGCTATACCGGCTTTTTTGAAAGCGGTTACCCCCACAGCCATTGCTGCAGCACCCAGAACACAGTTCAGAATTCTCAGGTGTCCGTAGAGCGGTGAAAATATAGTGGAGAAGATCCGAACGAGCATAAGGAACAGGGGATAGCCCGGAGCATGTGCGATCTGCATTTCAGAGCCGCATACTGCGAATTCAGCGCCATCAGTGGCATCAAATGACGGAGGGCCTGACAGTAAAGCTAGCAGGAAGAAAGCAGCGGAGAACCCCAGTACGATCAGTCTTCTGCTGTGCATACTACCAGAGCCAGAGAATCACAGAGGGATTGTGCCCAGGGGACCTCGCTGAAGGATTGTTCAAGAAGAGGCACTTCCAGAGTATCTCCTTCAGCTTTCAGTATACCTGCAAGAACAGCCCGATGTCCCGGTATGGAAGGGTAGCAGTATGCGCCGTATCTTGCAGTAATGGCTGCTTCAGTAAAATTACCGGACTCCAGTGCGGCATTCAACGCAAGAGAAAAAATTGCTCTTGAAGGTTTTGTCTGACTTGCAATAGCCCTTGAAGCAAAAAGAAGGGTGCTGTCGGGGTTGTCTGCTGCAGAGTACCACAGAGCAGCGGTTTCCAGTACTTCAGAGCCATCGGGTTTGATCAGAAGACATCTTTGAAGCAGATCTCTTCTGTCAGCCTGATCTGTGGCGATCACAGATGCTCTGAGCCTTGCGAGCATTACAGGCAGGCAGTAACCCAGTTCCCGTTCTGCCTCTTCGTAAATAGAATTCCAGTCAGCTTCTCCAGTAACTGCAGCCAGAGTGATGGTTTTTGCCCAGTCTGCTGCTTCTGCCACCGGTGTGTCAAGAAATGCTATAGAGTACTGAAGGGAGCGGAGAGTATCTCCTTGAACCATAAAGGCTGTAGACATCGATCTAAGGAGCATGGGATTCATTCCACCTCTGGAATGTATGTAGTTCAGAGATGTGGTATCTCCTGTGAGGGAGAGGAATGTAACTCGCATGGTTACAGCCGTGTTCAACTCGGAATCGTCTGCAGCACTGGAGTAGAGTTCGAAGATGCTGTTAAAAGCTGAGGTATCTGCTCTGGAAAAGGCAAGGTTCATCATTACTTTCATCAGGGAGATTGTGGAATCTCCTCTTGCCATTGCTGTTTCACACACATATCGTGATCTTTCATTCTGGCCTGTAAGATGTGTGGTCTCACCCAGTGTACGCCAACTGCCTCCTCCTGCAGTTAATCTGGACGCAGATTCCATTGCGAGACTGATCCGACTTGATCTGGCAAAAGTATCTGTTCTGCGGGTTACTCCGCGGAGCCAGGCGCCTTCCTGTGATGCAGGCGGCTCGAGCAGAACTGCTGTAACAGGCAGCAGAAGCAACAGTGCCGCTGTGGTTCTTCTTGCAGAGAGAAAAACAACCAGGGGAATAGTCAGCATTGCAAAAACTGCCGAGGGAGCCATGAGAGAGAACCCCACAGGCGAAATTGCAGTGATGAACAGCGCTACTGCAAATAGTGATCTTTTGAGCTTCTCCGGCCCGGGAAGACCTCCGGCGGTGAGTGCAAGGCCGGCGAAAACCAGGGTTTCCCACCCTGATGCCCACGCAAGAGTAAGTGCAACTACAGAGGCTACAGCCCTGAAGCTGCCTTTCCAGGCTGTTGAAGTTATCAGCCAGAATACAGATGTGAGAGCACCGAAAATGGTAACAGCATCAGCGAATGTCATTCCGTTTGAAGGAACCACCGCAACTGCTGCTGCTGTACCAAGAACTGCGGCGGAAAAAAGAGGAATTAGATCTTTGAAATATCTCTTCAGTTCTTTCCAGCGTTCCACAGCCAGTTCACGCACAAACCACAGAGAGAGCAATGAGACCGGTATCATATCGATCAGATAAACAATGAAATGTGAGGCACCGGTGGTGGGGGCTTCAGTGGCAGCATGCCATTGAAGCATTGAATGCATGACTCCATCAGTTGGAAAAAGCGGCTGAAAGATCACTCCGATGAGATATGGCCAGGTAAAGAAGGCAAGAAAGACAGGTGCGAAAACAAGAGTGTTCAGAATGCCTCTAAGCACCCTTTTGTTCCGGGCAACAGCCCATGTGAATATTCCTGCAAGAATGCATCCTATGGCTGCTTCAATTCGTATTCCAGGTGTTGTGCCGCTGAGAGTTACTGCTGGGTTGAAGAAATTCAGCAGGAACCATACTGCGTTGCTTCTTTCAAGGGGGAAGTAGCCTATGGCTGAGGTTGTCCCTGCAATTTTGTCTATCAGCGGTGGGAGAAGAGTCAGCGTCCATGCCAGAACCATGATCTTAAGAAGTTTCCCGGCGTCATATCCACTGAATACTCTCATTACGAACACAAGCATCAGCAGAGGAAAGACATATGCTACGGGGAAATGCAGCACAAAAGAGGGAGCAGGGAAGACAATCCCAAGCGTTAGTGCCTCCATGAGGTTTCTCAGAATAACAGTTAGAGCAAAGACTGCTGCCAGCTGCCATGGTGTTGCCTGAAGGTCAGTTCCCCAGTTGATCGATCTGTCTATCAAAACTTTTAGTTTCATTCAGTCTCCGTGGCATAAAACGCCTGCATTGCCGGGTATCCGCACCCGGGACTGTTCCAGTTCATTCCTGCAATCAGCTTAAAAGTTGCCATAAAGCCTTGTATATCCATTCCTTCCAGGAATCTATTTTTAATACCCACTCCGGCGAAAGCTCCCCAACCTCTATTGCTATTTCCAGCATCTGGAAGGCTGAAAAGTGCTGCTGTGAAATTGTTCTCAATGGTGTTTTCGCTCCAGTAATCTACAACAGATACACTGGCCTCCGCATTTGGAATCATCTGCAGTATCATGTCGGGCTTGAAGAAGTGAATCAGTTGAAGGATTGTCTCCTGGCGTACAACAGGGTCTCGCCACAAACTGTCTGAAAGCAGCTCGGAATCAATTTCCGGCATGACTTCTACCGGTATGCCATCTGAATTTATCCAGATTATCAGATGATCTCTTGTACCTGAAAAGAGTTCACCTTCCAGCAGTATAAGGAAAAGCAGTTTGCCTGCAGCATCAGCTTCACCTGCCATGGTTTGAAAGTAGTCAGTCCGGTTACTCTCTGACGGGTAAAACCATCCACTGGCTGTATAGGGCAGGTTAACTGCAGAAGCGGGCATGGAATCCTGCGGTGAATATTCAGAGAATTGGATAAGCAGCTGAACATCACCTGTTTCGGGTAAAGCCATCTCGCCTGCAGCAGGTGATTTATCAGATTTGCAGCCGGCAGATATTCCAAGAAACAGAACAACCATTGCTGTGAGAAAAAAGTGCCCGGTATTGAACCGGGCACTAGATTTAGTCATCGAAATTACTACCGGAGTACGGATACTCTGGAAGTTTCAACAGAATTTCCATGGCGAAGAACGACAAAATATGTTCCCGGGGCCAGGTCACCCTGGAATTCAACAGTGTGAAGCCCTTCCACGGCCTCTCCGGAGAACATAGTTGAGACCCTGCGCCCTGCCATATCGATCACAGAAAGATCGGCATGACCGGTAAACGGGGCGTTGAAGCTCACAGAAGAACCTGCAACCATGGGGTTCGACCCAATTGTCAGATATGTGCTTGTGAGCGATTCTCCCTCTTCAATACCGGTTGAGAAACTGATATCAACTTCGTAGTTTCCACTAAGGGATGTTTCCGTCATAAAAGCAGGGAAGAAAATAGCGTAATCCCAGCCTTCTGTTGGAACAGCTACTGTTTTCTCACCGGATGTTGGATCGCAGTCATACCAGCAGAACTGAAAGCTGTTCTCGTTGTAAATGATAGCTCCCAGATTCCACTCAAAGTAGTCTCTGCCGTTAAAATCAATCTGAACCCATCCCCCCTGATAGTCTTCAAGATCAACTCTTATCCAAGCAATTCCCCTTGTCTCCGGGGGATAATTAGCTTGATCTCCTGACCATGGTAAGGGCATTGTATTGTAATGTTCCTGCCACGGCATACCCCATGTGTCTGCTTCTTCGTCGAAGAGATTGAAAGTACTACCCCAGTAAGGGCCCACCATGTAACGCCAGAGGCCGTAAAGCATAAACCCGTTTTCAAAGGTAATGCCGTGAGCCTCAAACATATCTTCCTGGGCTTCCCACATGTTTGGTCCGTTGGTAGCATAACAGTTTTCCCAGACCTCTCTGACTGCATCAATGCCGAACATCAGACCCATCATTCTTGGCCAGTAGCTGGCGCCGTACCAGTACATACTGCCACTGTCAATGCTCATGAATGGTTTTCTCATTGCTCCGTATGAGTAGTATAGCAAGTAATCGTTTATGTCATCATAGACTCTGTCTTCCATCCAGACAGCGCAGTTCTCCATGAACCATGTAGGTTCTTCCCAGTCGTAAGACATCTGAATAGCATGCTGGAATTCGTGAGAAGATGTTACCTTTGCGTGGTTGGCTCCAAGAGTGCTGCCCATAACAATATGACTGGCACTGCATGATTGGGTGGAATCCGGTGGTTTGTATTCGCCACCGCTGGAGGTGTACCCGAGAGTTCCTCCATCAAGGAAAGCTATATAGATGTCGTAAAGGTTGTCTCCGCCTACATTGTTGTCTGGAGGAGGGGTAATGTACCCCATGTCATCGCATTCGATTAACCAGGAGTAAACCATCTGTGTGGAAATATTCTCTGCATATGTCTGGGTACAGGCATCTGTGCCTGTTGTTGTGTAGTGGATCCTGAAATTGCCGTCTGAGGATACAAAACTTACCGGACTTCCGGAAAGATTCGGGCGGTTTGCCAGAGTGAGTATTTCCTCAAGAGTTTCGTTTGAGATCTGGTCATAAAGCAGAGTTGCTTCGTGAAGAGCAGGAGTTCCGCTTCTGTCGAAATCTGCGTCAACAGTGTACTCCACGGGAAGCTTGCTTCTATCGAGTACGCTGTAAACCAGATATCTCGCCCTCTGATCCACGGTTAGATCGTGATCGTTTTCAATCCGCTGATAGATAGTATCAGCAAATACGCTCAGGCTGAGCATCAGCACTATAATTAGAGCTATTTTCATTGATCCTCCAATTGAAACGGCAGATCCAGCGGGGATCGCCTTGATTACCCGGGGTTAACAACAGTCAACCCATCAACATCCGTAGGCCTAATCTAGAACCTTTCACCCCTCTTGTCCATAACATTTACAGAGCATTTGAGTTCCAGTGTTAAAGGTTGCAACTGAAGGAGCCTGTGAACATAGTAAGCCTGCGGAATACCAGAAGAATCGAATACCTCTTTTAAAGGAGAAAATTTTGAAAGTTACCTTCTACGGAGCTGCAAAAACTGTTACCGGTTCGCAACACCTTCTTGAAATTGCCGGAAAAAGAATCCTTCTTGACTGCGGGCTCAGCCAGGGAAGAAGAAATGACAGTGAAAGGTTGAATCGCGAATACGGCTATGAACCTGCTTCTCTTGATGCTGTGATTCTGTCTCATGCTCATATTGATCATTCCGGGAAACTGCCCGGGCTGGTAAAGAACGGGTTTAAGGGAATAATTTTTTCTACAGGTGCCACAAGAGATCTAGCCGCAATAATGCTTCCTGATTCTGCTCACATTCAGCAGGCAGATGCTGAATATCTTAACAAGCGCCGGGCAAAAAAGGATCTTCCACCAATTGAGCCGCTTTACGACCTGGAGGATGCGCTTTCAGCAATCGAAAAATTCGTTTCTATACCATACGGCCTTTCCTTCCCCATCTTTCCAGGAGTAACTCTGCGGTTTCTTGAAGCAGGGCATATACTTGGCAGTGCTCAGGTTGAGCTGACCCTGGAGGAGAACGGCAAGAAACGGACTTTGCTTTTTACTGGTGATCTTGGCCGGTTCGACAGGCCCATACTCCGTGATCCGGATCTTTCTTCCAGACCTGACTTCCTCATAACAGAGAGTACATACGGCGGCAGGAATCATGAAAAACAGGAGAAATCACTTCTCGATCTGGAGCAGGTGATAAAGAGAACTGCAAGGAGGGGAGGCAAGATAATTATTCCGGCCTTCAGCGTGGGAAGAACACAGGAAGTTCTTTACTTTCTGAACCTTCTTTTTGTTGCAGGAAGGCTGCCTGATATTCCGGTGTATGTTGATTCCCCTCTCTCATTCAACGCTACTGAAGTGTTCAAGCTGCACCCGGAAGTTTATGACAAGGAACTCCGTGATCTTCTTTACGCCGGTCACAGCCCATTTCAATTCAGGAACCTTCACTTTGTTCAGAATGTGGGAGAATCGAAAGCCATCAACACCATGAAAGAGCCTATGATCATTATTTCTGCTTCAGGAATGTGTGAGAATGGCAGGATCAGACATCACCTCAAAAACAATATCACAGATCCCCGTGCCACCATTGTTCTTGTTGGATTTATGGCAGAGCACACTCTTGGACGAAAGATAGGTCAGCGAAGGGAGATTGTTAATATTTTCGGAGAACCATATGCCTTGAAGGCAGAAGTGGTGGATATAGATGGCTTTAGCGCTCATGCAGATTCAGATGCTCTAATGAAATATTTCCGTGCCATAGGCGAGAATGTTAAACAGGTAGCAATCGTTCATGGCGAGGAAAAGTCCGCTGAAGCTCTTGCTGCTCTGATCAACAGTAACAGTCAGGCTGAGGTAGTGATTCCATCACCAGGTGAATCGGTGTACATAAGTGGAACAATTTAGCCTTACTTGGTTATATTTGTGGCACATCTAATGTATCACAATTAATCTGGAGTAACTTTATGATAACACTGAATCTTTTGCTTGCTTCCCTGATCTCTGTTTCCGGCTTCCTGCCTGAGTTTCAGCCTCCATCCTGCGGTATTGGAGCAGAAACTGTCAGTGGTGGCGTCAGGGCGTTCTCTATGGGCGGGGTCGCAGCTGGAGTGCCTGACTCGAGTATGGTTTCAGGAGCCAACCCTGCAGCGTCCGCCTGGGCTGTGAATACGGGTTTCTCATGGGGAACTAAGGTTCGTGACACTGAAGATGCCGCCTGGTCCGGTGCTGCGGATTTCCCGGAGGTATCCATAATGATACCAATGCCTCTTGACCTGCAGTTTGCAGCACTCCTGAGTAATCGTTCAAGGATCAACCGTGAAGACTCAATTTTTGCAAGCGACAGATCAGGCACCATCAGGTGGACCGGCGGTACTGGTGAATCCTACATTGGAATTACCTCCCGGGTCTCAGAGCATCTGGCTTTCTCTCTAGGCGGGAAGTGTTTTTTCGGTTCCGCAATGGGTGATGCTGTTACTGTTCCGGATTCACTGGGCGATATTATTCCCATATCCAGTGAGTATGTAGATGATATTTCTTTTTCACCTTCCTGGGGACCGACTTTTGGTGCTTTTCTGAATACTGAATATCTTTCTGCAGGTTTCTCAATTATTACCGACCGGTCCGGTGAGCTTGAAGTTCACAGAGATTACATGGGGAATTCCACAGCGGATACAGCTTCTTATTATTCAGTTCCCGGTGAGTTGTCTGCAGGGATCTCTGCACGGGTTTATTCCCGACTTGTTATCGGTTTTGATTATTTTGCACGGAAAGATCTGAACCTTCTGAGCAGTACAACCGAAGAGGGTAACTACATGGCCTCCGGCTTTGAGTTCACCACGAATCCTGGTTTATGTATCAGGGGTGGTTACAGGGCCATGGAAGGTTTGTGGAGAGACGGAGCCTCCAGGTATTCCGGAGGCCTGGGTTATGTGATCGCCGGGGGGAAAGCCTCATTTGATGTAGGAGTCAGCCATGAGACCTGGGGAGCAGATGAATCTGAAACAGTGGTTTATGCATCAATACGGGCGTCAGAGAATTGGCTGGGACGGTAGTAATAGTACCTGCCAGAATGGAGTCTACCCGACTTCCGGGTAAACCCCTGGCAGATATCTGTGGCCGGTCAATGATACTCAGGGTTCTTGATGGAGCTTCAAGAGCAGATCCAGATCGACTTGTGGTGGCTACTGATTCCGTGCTGATCCAGAAGGAGGTCTTATCTGCCGGTTACGAGGCAGTTTTGACCGGGCCTGCCGCCAGTGGAACAGACAGGGTAAACATGGCATGGCACGCTATAGGATGTCCGGGAGATCGTATAATTAATCTTCAAGGTGATGAGCCCTTTGTCCAACCGGACTGGGTATATGCTCTGGCAAGCCAGGAAATGTGTTCCAATTCTGTTGCGACACTTGCTAGAGAGATCTCTGCTGATTCCGGTGCAGATCCGTCCCTGGTGAAGGTTGTTATGAATCCCCAGCGAGAAGCTCTTTATTTTTCAAGAAGATCCATTCCCTGGGGAGCTAAATCTTTGTACCAGCATGTGGGAGTTTATTGTTTTACCCCGGAGAGTCTCCCGCTCTGCGCTGATTCACCTCCTGGTGAGCTGTCCGCACAGGAAAAACTTGAGCAGCTTGGCTGGATGGAGAATGGTGTAAAGATCAAAGTTGTGGTCGGAGACTGGAACGCAATGGGGGTAGACACACCTGATGACCTGGAGGAGGCTCGAAAGTGGTTCAAGAATTATTAAAGACTGATCTTCCTGTTATTCTCATGGGTCCCTGCGGGATCGAATCAGAAAAGCTTGTGTTTTCCACAGCAGAGTTTGTGGATGCTTTAAGGAAAAAATATGATGGCAGAGCTGTTTTTCTCTTTAAAAGCTCCTTTTTGAAGGATAACAGAACTTCTGAAGGTTCGTGGGCAGGGCCGGGTATCGAGGAAGGGCTCAGAATACTTGAAAGGGCTGGACGGGAGTTCAG
>JAGLQD010000007.1 GCA_023136985.1 Candidatus Sabulitectum sp.
TATGAGGAAATGTCCTGATCCGCAGGCGGGGTCGCAGATCTTGGTGTCGAGGATTTCTTCCTCTGTTTTCTTTGTTTTTATTACAGGGTCGAGTGCTGAGTTTAAGAGTTCGTTGATAAGTTCTGTCGGGGTGTAGTAACTGCCTGTGGTTTTTCTTTCATTGCCTGCTGTGATGTTCAGGTTGAACTGTCTTGCGTCTGCATTAATTCTGGGCTTCATCTCAAGAAGAGATTCATAGATGCTGCCCAGCTCTTCACTGCCAAGGTTACGGTAGTCTACTCTGGTTGTGATGTTTTCTTTAGTGGTTTGAGTAATTGCCCGTATTGCCTGGAGCAGATAAAGGTTTTCAAGGGTTGCTTCGTTAAGGTCTTCCGTTGCCTGCGGGCTCCACAGGAAACTGCCCAGTGGGGTTATTCCCAGTGCTTCTGTTGACTCTGTGCTGCAGAGTTTGCTGATGGTGATGTTTAGTGCATGCCAGAGGTCTTTGTGCCTGGTGCCCCTTCTTTTTTCAGCAAGGTTTCTGATTCTGGTGATGGAGTAGTAGTTGTTGTAACGGTCTATTGCCTCTTGGGTTGCTTCAGGGTTGAGGAGCAGATTTCTTGATTCCGCTGTGAGCATGAAGATCATTCTGTAGACTGCTCTTAAGAGTTGTCTGTAATAATCCTGTTTGAAGGCTTCATCTTCTCTAAGTTTGTTTCTGATTGCCTGGTTGTTCAGGAAACCTTTGCCAAGGGCTTCAATTGCCTGTTTTACACCTGTTCTCAGAGAGTCCAGGGCTCTTATGCCGTCTTTCTTAGCTGTCTGAGACCAGGCTTCAATTATTTGTGTTTGTTTCTTTTTTGTTTTTTCCTTTTTTTCTTCTTCTTTTCTTGTTTCTTTTATTCCTGTTTCTGTTTCTTCTATTTTTGCTTCTTCAGTGGTGAATCTTGATTCATGGCAGATGAGGTATAAGAGAACAAAGTCACTGTAGGTTTTGCCCTCCATCATTTTCTGAAGGTCAAACTCTATGTATGCCTGGCGGGTCATACTTACATTTTCCCTGAGTACTCTGAGTTTGTTGCCGTTGCTCAGTATTCCCCAGGTGGGGGTTTCTGATTTGTTCAGGTATTCCTGGAACATTGAATGCGGGATCTGTCTTGTTATTTTTTGTGTTCTGTGGTCAAGGCTTGTCTGTGTGCCAAGAAGATGAATGGGTACATTGTCTCTTGTGTGTGAGATGGGGTAATCTTTACCGTCTATGTGGTGCTTCTCAGATCTTTTCAGGTTGCCGTAATCAAGCTCTCTGAATAATGGTATTAACCATCTTTCTCTGGTTTGAGCTGTGGTGGGGTCTTCTGTTTTGCTGAAATGCTCCCACTGTACCTGAAGGGTGTTCCATGCTCTGCTGATGACTTCATTCAACTTCTGCCCTGAATGGTTGTAGTCTTGCGGTTTAGTTCTTT
>JAGLQD010000070.1 GCA_023136985.1 Candidatus Sabulitectum sp.
CAGGTGAGAATACTGAGATCTTTTTCTTTGAACCGTCAAGAACGAGTATTTCACCGCTGGTGCCGAAAAGTGCTGCATCGGTCTGACCGAAGACATAATTACTGTCGCCAAGCTCAATTCCGATGGTATCAACTGCTGCGATGATGTAATGGGGGGTTTCAGTAGATTCTACGGTTAGAGCTTGGTCTGACTGTGGTTCCGGTGTTCCACAGGCGATGAATACAACTGAAATGAAAACAAAAAGGAGCATTGTTATATTTTTCATGAGAATTCCTCTCAGGATGGGGTAAATGCAGTTACGAAAAATAGAAGTTGGTGTGATATACAGAGAAGTGGAATCAATCGCCATAGCAAGTCGACATTTTTCCCGGTATTTTTTATGGAGTTAAAGGCAGAGATAGAATCTTATTCTACTGCAAAAAAGAACTCTTTATCCCTGCGAAGGTATTCTGCTCAAGACTGCCCACACATTCGAATGACATTCGAACCAGCATCTCGGTTGAATCGTAGCAGGTTCTCCAGTAGAAGAATTCTGTAGTTGAAGAATATGAGATATCCTGAGAAGTGTCTTCCGATGAAGAAATAAGCGGAACAGGCATTTCATCAATAAGCTCCAGCTCGGAGTTAGTGACCTGGAAATAGTAAATGTGATCGCCATGAAGGTCTGTTATGAAAACAGTGGTATACAGTTCACCTCCTGCGGCGGTTATTCCGTATGGAGATCCCATGGTAAGATCCCAGCTGTTTTCTGTGATCAGCGAGTCACCATCCAGTCTGATCTTGTGCAGTGTTCCACCGGTGTCAGGTACAGGGTTGACCTCAATTTCCCAGATGAAACCAAAGTTGTCCCATGACATGCCCTGCCCCATGGTGTCTGCAGGGTTATCGGGAATCCAGACCACTTCACCCAGGCTGTCACACAATGCAAGACTACTGCCTGTCCCGGTGTTCATGCAGAATAGATATCCTGATGATTCCGGCAGCATGCAGATACCACGGGAACCGTCTACTGCTTCAGTTAAGAATGTACTGACCCAGGAACCGTAGTCATAGGTACAGACTCCGTCCAGATCTGATACGGTGATGACATATTCGTTTTCATAACTGCAGTCTAAACCATCAAAGGTGGTATTCTGCAGACATATCTCTTCCACTATGAATTCAAAATCCAAGGCAGATGCTGCAGTTGCCAAAACCACTGTGACGAGTACCAATACAGTTTTCATCAGCTATTCCCTTCAATTTCAGCAAAGTCATTCATTTTTCACATACCCGGATTGTAATTATCTTCCCCAGCCAGAACCGGGTCAACGGAGTCAACAGAACCTCCTGCAATGTGAGCAGCTTCCCTGCAGCCACCATCGCAGTTAAGCATGTGGCGGCAGCCACCGCACTCTGAAGGCAGATATTTCCTCATGGTGAAAGTGTTCCAGTAGTCATTGTGTTTCAGGTTCTTCCAGTCGTTTATGTGATTAAGGCGAACTTCAGAATGGTTGCATACCCTGACATAACCGGAAGGTCCAATTACAAAGAAACCCTTTGCTGCAGAGCATCTGGTACCAACATGCAGAGTTTTCAGTGGAAGATCATTCACAAGACAGAGGGGAATTTCTGTGCCCAGGGTTCCCTGGCGGTTGGCCCTGGTTAGAACATCATCTGCAACAAGAAGGATCTCTTTCACTTGTGTTGCGGTAAGTACCAGATCGTCAGCATAGCTGAGGCCACGACCGCCTGGAAGAAATCTGTTCATAAGTAACTGGCCTGCTCCTGCAAGGAGAGCAGCTGACAGAGTACCCCTGAGTTCGTGTGCGTTCTTTGCGGTTACAGTGCTGTTAACTGTTGTGGGGATTCCTCTTCTGCGAGCTTCCCTGAATTTTTCCAGAACCATTGCCGCGTTGTCATATCCTGTATGCTCTTCAAATGTGGACAGGCCTGGAAGGCTCATACTTAAACTGATATTCAACCTGGCGAGAACATCCATAACCTTGTGGTTAACAAGAACGCCGTTGGAGAGCAGATACACCTCTGGATGAACGGTGTGGGTTATGAGTTTACCGTTCACTGTTTCGGTTTTATTAACTGAAAGGGAAGATGTGAATTCCAGAAGCTCCAGGCAGTCATCACGCATGAGAGCTTCGCCGCCGGTAAAGGCGAAGCTTGCTATTCCCAGGTCTGCCATTTCAGCAATGACATCTTTCCATTGCAATGTGGAGAGCTCAGGAAGTTCTGAGAAGTTGCCCTCTGGCGCATACCAGGGGCAGGAACAGAAAATACAGTTGTGATTGCATTTGTAGGTAAGTTCCAGAACCACAGTTGATGGAAGAAAGGTGGGTGCTCGAAGTCTCATTGTTCTTTTTCGAGCCCGAGAATGGTTCTCATTCTTTCACCATAATCCTGCAGAGGGCACTGACTGTCGTTGAATGTCAAGTAGTACAGGTTACCCTGAAGAAAGGATTCAAGCATTCTAAGATCAATAATGGTTATCCGATTTACAATCTCATTTCCATCTTCATTGATCACCTTGAGGAGGAGAACAGGGGTCTCCGCAGTTTCCTGTGAGCAGAAATCGCAGAAGCGGCTTTCATCCAGAACAACATCGAATTCGGTGTTCAAGTTTATGTTGTCCGCCATTCTTCTGCAGCCGGCAATCTCCCAGTCGATAAATCTGGCAAAGGATGAGTCATACACAGTTTTTTCACCGCAATCAGGGCAGATGTAATCTGCAGAAGCAGGCAATGACATCGGAGCATAGCACATGGCACCCATTACCACTTCAGGAGGTTCCGTGAATTCAAGTTTAGAGAGAAGGAGATTTATCTCTGTCCTGGAAAGAGTTCGATACGAATAAATGCCTGTTCCCACAAGATCAGTACCTGATCTTGTATCCCCATTCTTTTTGTTTCTGGCCATACCGGCTGCGGTGGAGATAACTACAAGAGCAATAACTGCTGCATACCACATGATTCCTCCTTGAAACTAGTACTTTGTCAAGTAATAGCTGTCGCGTCCTACTGGCTCTCCAGTGCCTCGGCAGCGTTACTGGTTCAATTACATAGCGGTGCTATGCGCATAAACCAGTGCCTTGCCGAGACTCAGGATAGCTGCGCATTACATCGACACTTATTATCTGACAGAGTACTTAGTACACCGGCCAATACAAAGATATTCCTCAAGATCAGTATGGCTATTCATCCTCCAGTCCCAGAAGCTCTCTCATTCTTGCTGCGTGGTCTTTCAGAGGCAGCTGAGCATCATTTGATGTGGTGTAGTAAAGATTTCCCTGCAGGAAGGAATCAAGCATTCTAAGGTCATTAATTGAAACTGTGTTTGTTACTTCATTACCATCTTCGAATAACACCCGTAAACGAAGAGCAGGCTCTTCCTCTCCCGGATCAGGAGAACAAAAATCGCAGAAAAGTTCTTCGTCCAGCGCTATGTTGAAATCTGTATTGGAATTAATAGATTCCACCATCCTGCGACAGCCCTCAAGCTCCCAGTTGATGAAAGCAGATTGTGAATAGTTGTACATTGTTTTCTCACCGCAGACTGGGCAGATGTACTCTGCTACTTCGGGAACCGCCATTGCTTCATAACACATGGCTCCCATGGTCTGCTCCGGAGGCTCTCTATTTTCCAGCCTTGCCAGAAGCATATTCACCTGGGTCACAGAAAGTGTCATCAGAGCTTCAGGAGTAAAATCAGCTAATGAAGCAGAAGTTACAACATCGTGCGGAGTTATTGATTTTTGGAACGAACCGGGTTTGTTCCTTGCAAGCCCTGCAACCGCGGAAAGCAAAACAACAGCACACGCACCTGCTACATACCACATGATCACTCCTGTTCGTTAATTGTATGCATAAGATGTTGACAAGCGGTGGTGAAGTCAATTTACAATTACAGGAGTATTCACAGCTTGATCAGCAGAGGTGAAGCAGGAAGCAAGCAGTCAGGAGGGAGAATTAACTTTCTTCTTCCACACCCTTGTTCTTCTGTCTGGAGCAGTTATGACTTCAATAATCCACACAGCACCGCAGATTATGCATTCTGCAGTTACATTTGTTTTTACGAATTGAACAGTGCTGTTGACTGTTTCTATCACTTCAGTCTCTAGAATTTCGTAATCATCTTCAGTGTCCGGGAAGGTAAGTAGATGAGGTCTGTGGCAATTGCAAAGCCTGCCCTCTCTGGTGTCCTGGAATTTGTTACGCATATTTCTTAAAATTGATCGCATAAAGAAATTATAGCTTTGCAGGTTCGTAGAGGCAATGCTGACCAGTACTCTTCGACCATGGAGCGGAAGCAATATTATGACACATAATTCCATTGTAAATTCCAGCAGGAGATTCAACCTCCAATAGTGCAAGAGGAATGTTAATCAGAACAGAGGATAATACCAGCAGTTTTTCAGGTTCAATTCAGCCGGTGTGCAGGGGCTAAGCATCAAGAAATTTGATGGATATTGATTCAGCTATAACTTTGTTCCTTGCTAAAAACAGTTACCGCCAAAAGAGCAAAAACACCACATGCCAGCTAGATAGCAACTGGTTACTCCCTGGTTTTTTTACCTGTCTCCAGCAGGTGAGGCGGTGCTGCCAGGTGAAAACTGTCATCAGAATCCGGCAGATCGGAAATGGAAAGATGCATTTCCGTAAATAGGGGAAGTTCCTGTTGAGGGGCACTGTGGTAACTCCTGGTTAACTCTTCTCTTCGAGACTCTTCTCTGCCAGGTGAATCCGAAAGCTCCGAAGGCTCGTCTTTGGTGGGCTTTCCTGTCTGGTCGGAAATTCCAGGGGAATAACTGGCATCCTGAAGGTTCGGAATATCGGAACCAGCGAAAGAAACCGTAACAAAACAGACGAGAAGAATAATGGCTTTACACATTATCAAGATCCTTTCAAAAATGCGCCTGTAAATAATGCTTATTACTGAGTCTCAAGTCAATGTCAGACCTTGCCCTTGACAAAAGTTAGAGGAGGCTAATATTACCAGTAGCAGGAGGAAAAAAATGTCAGAGAAACTTTCAGCTAGTCTTGAGGATTACATTGAGGCAATTGCCGAGCTTGCAGGAAGCGTTGGCGAAACACGCGCTGCAGACATTGCAGACACTATGGCGGTTAGCCGCCCTTCTGTGACAGTTGCACTCAGGGCGCTTGCCTCTAGAAAACTGGTGAACTACAGACCGTACTCAACGGTTTCCCTCACAGTAGAGGGTAAGAAACTGGCTGCTGCTGTGCTAAGAAAACACCGTATCCTCAGCAGGTTCTTTTGTGAGATATTGGGAGCGGATGAAAAGCTTGCTGATTCAGCTGCATGTAAAGTAGAACATGCCATAGGTGAGGAAATAACAGACAGACTCGTAGAGTTTCTGGCGTTTATTGATAACTGTCCATTGGCTGCCAGAGGCGGTTTCCAGTACGACAGCGAAAGCAGAATTGAATTCAGAGAAGAGGTCGAAAAATATGGAAAGAACTGATTCAGGAATAATTCAGTTACTTCATGCACCAAAGGGTACTCCTATGGAGATAGTTTCCCTTGACGGAGGGAAAGTTATGCATCAGAAGCTTACTGCAATGGGGCTTACTCATCATGCAGTGGTCAGAGTACTTCGCGGTGGTGGCAGCGGGCCTATGGTTGTAGAAGTTCGAGGATCAAGGGTAGGACTGGGGCAGGGTATATGCAGCAGAATTATGGTTCGCCCTTTTTTTTCAGAGAAAGTTAGAACAGCCTAATCATGGCACGGCAAACTCTTACGATTGCTCTCGCTGGAAATCCAAATTCCGGTAAAACATCCATATTCAACAAACTCACTGGTGCAAGGCAGTCTGTTGGAAACTATCCAGGCATTACTGTTGACCGAAAGGAAGGGCATTTCAGCTGGAAGGGCACGGAAGTAAGAGTCATCGATCTTCCGGGTACATACAGTCTTACAGCAGGCTCACCGGAAGAACTCATTGCTCGTAATGTTATTCTTGAAGAAAAGCCCGACCTTGTCATAAATGTTATTGATGCTTCAAATCTGGAGCGGAACCTCTATCTTACAATGCAACTCATGGAGCTGGGCGTTAACATGATCCTGGCAATGAACATGTGGGATGCAGTAGAGAGAAGAGGTTACAAAACCGATCTTGAAAGATTGGAATCCATACTTGGTCTTCCTGCAGTGAAAACTGTAGGTAACCGGGGTAGAGGAATTGCTAAGTTAAAAAATGCAGTTATCGAGAACAAAGGTGTGGAAACTTCAAGCCCATGGGTTAAGGGAGCACCTTCACTGATAAAAAGGGCCGTAAGTGTTCTTTGCGATGAACTGGAAGGTCATAACGAACAGCATTGTGAGTGGAAAGCAATAAAGCTTCTTGAGGGTGACTCCGAGGTGGGCAGCCAGGAGGATGAAACCATTACAGGGTTTGTCAATCAGCTCTCTTCCCGCCTTGAGACAACACGGGGCATATCCAGCGCTATGCTTGTAGCCAGAGCCCGGTACAAGTTTATAGAAGAGCTTATTAAACAGGTCGAGGTGAGGCCTGTGAGCACAAGCATGTCCCGCACAGACAGAATTGATGCTGTTGTAACAAACAGATATGCTGGAATCCCAATCTTTCTTGTAATGATGTATCTGGTTTTCTCATTCACATTCACAGTGGGTGAGCCTCTCATGGGTTACATGGAACAGCTTTTCGAGTTCCTGGGTAACACGGTTTCCAATTTATGGCCTGCAGGCTCAGAAAGCATGCTCAGAGCGCTGATAGTAGAGGGAGTGATCGGTGGAGTTGGCGGAGTGCTTGTGTTCCTGCCCAACATCTTTCTTCTCTTCCTTGCAATTGCTCTTCTTGAGGACAGCGGATACATGGCAAGAGTTGCTTTCATAATGGACTCTCTTATGAAGAAACTCGGACTTCACGGCAAAAGTTTTGTGCCACTTATGATCGGTTTCGGTTGTACAGTCCCTGCAATACTTGCCACCAGAACTCTGGAGAATCGCAATGACAGGTTCACCACACTTATGGTAGCACCTCTCATGAGTTGCGGAGCCCGTTTCCCCATCTATATGATGATCATCCCTGCATTCTTTCCACAGGCATGGAGAGCTCCACTGGTCTGGATAATTTATTTTGTTGGTATACTGCTTTCCATAGGTGTAGCTAAATTCCTCAGACAAAAGGTTTTTAAGGGAAAGGTTACACCTTTTGTCATGGAGCTGCCCTCATACCATATTCCTACGCCAATTTCCATTCTCCGGCACACCTGGGACCGGGCAGGAGAGTATGTTAAAAAGGCTGGAACTGTGATTCTTGCCATATCCATAATCCTCTGGGTTCTTTCATCATTTCCGCAGAAGAAAAACTTCACAACTGATTATGATACAGAAATAGCAGCAGTAGCTTCTTCAAGTATGTCCTCGGAGGCAATATCAGATTCAGTAAACAATTTAGAGAACGCAAGGCAGATGGAAGTCTTTACACACACAATTACAGGGCGATTGGGTAAAGCTCTTGAGCCTGCCATGGAGCCTCTTGGTTTTGACTGGCGGGTAACTACTGCCCTGATGGGTGCCATTGCCGCAAAAGAGGTATTTGTCTCCCAGATGGGTGTTGTATTCGCTGTAGGACAGGCGGATGAAGACTCCAGTACCCTCAGAGAGAAACTCCGGGAAAACTATACTCCACTTCAGGGACTTGCAATGATGTTGTTCGCACTGATAAGTGCACCTTGTGTGGCAACCATAGTAGCCACAAAGAAAGAAACAGAATCCTGGAAGTGGGCGATGATACAGCTCTTCGGGCTGACCTTCCTTGCCTACATAGTTACACTGATAGTGTACCAGGTGGGAATGCTGGTGATATAGAATGGAAAATGCAGCGGTAATAATTATAGTGGCAGCAGTAGCTGTATATCTTGTAAGACGTGCTATTCGCAACCACAGATCCGGTGATATGTGTTCAAGCTGTTCCGGCTCGTGTCCCTACAGCAGTGAATGCCCCAGTGTTAAAGAGGATTAACGGTATTCTTAAGTTTTGTAGGAGAAATTGGATTCCCACTTCGTTTGATCAGAACGAAGTGGGGATTGTTTAACAACTGCAGGAATTAGCAGATAACAGAAGAATCAGTCAGCGTAAATGGGGTAGGTCACTCCTTCTGTCCAGTAGGGGTTTACCTCGGGCATTAACTGCCACTGTGCTCCGCATTCACGCATGAAGGAGAAACATTCATCTGCAGCAGCGAAGAGGCTGCCTTCCATTTCCTGTGGAGTTATTGAAAGCTTTACCTCAAGAGATTCCTGAATCTGATCATCGGTTCTGCCAAGGAAGTGCATGAATTCAATGTCTTCACTGGAGTACCCGTTTGACCTGAGGTTATTCAGATATTCTGAGGCCATTGCAGTGGTTATGTATGTGTCCTGCAATCCTTCCGACCTGCAAACATCAAACAGATGAGAGAAACGGTCAGCAGTTTCTATAAGATATTCACCTGCAAGTCTCTTGTAGAATACGTAACAGAGAGCCTGTTCTTCCATCCAGAATTCCTCATTGTCTATCTCGGCGCCACCCATTCGGTCAAGAGATATCTGGGCAGCCTGCATAACAGCATTCAGAGCCATGGTGGACTTGACAAATGAATTCATAGCCTGAGACATCTCAGAGGAAAGATTGCCCCCTGGTGTCAAAGAATCAACATGAGCGAAGACCGGAATAGCGTACTCAGTGTAATCAAATCTTGGTGGGTCCATGCCAAGAGCCTTTATTGCAGAGCCGTATAGATCGATTACTTTATCCAGCCCTCTGTCAAAGATATAACCTGGCCCCATGCTCACCACTCCCAGGAAATCTGTGGGAACACCGGCAATATTTGAGAAGGTATTTACAGAATTCTTGATTCTTCCGATCTCAGCGTCTACACGACTGCCATTCTTTCCGGGTGAAACAAGCAGTCTCTGCCTGCTGGTATTCCCAGGCATTGCAATACCGTTTGGGCTGCTTAACCAGTCACCATTGTCGGATGAATCACTCCAGTCATCGTCCCAGCCTTTGCGAAGGGCTCTTCGTGATGCTTTGTTCAAACCTGACGAGAAGGAAAGATTGGTACTCTCATTTTCCGGTACCCAGATCTCTACTCTTGTATGGGTGTAACCCGAGGGGAAGTAGCGAATGTAGTAACCAGCTGGATGCAGAGACCATCTGCCTTCGGGAATGTCTCTTTCGTTGTACTGGGCAGGCGGGTTGCCGGGAAGAACAGCAATCGCTTCCAGTTCCTCGTATGTTGATCCCGCTCTTGACAGTGTGTTTCTTAATCCTGCTTCTGCTTCCATTACTGCTCTTAAAGGCTCCGGCAGCTCTCCGAACACCCGGCTCATCATGTCGTCTGGAACAAGAGCCATGTAGCCACCGTTAAGCTCAAAGATCTCATCAGGAGTAAGAAGGGCGGTAACCGTTCGCTGCATACTTGAATTCATATCTGTAAACTCGTATTTTGCCAGTACTGCCCAGATAAGCACTTGAACATCCCTTTGAGGAATTTCACCGTGATCCGAAGAGCGATCCAGTATTGCCTGGATGATGTCTCTTCTGTCCCCGACCAGCGGTGCATAAATGTAACCGTTTCCACCGGTGTCAGAAACATAGGTTCCAGCGTGAAGACAGTAGCTTCTTGTCTCAAGTTCATATGCTCCGGGAAGCAGGAATATCGAACCGTCAGAATTCACCGGCATATCGTAGAGCTGGGTAAAGAAATCAGGCTCA
>JAGLQD010000071.1 GCA_023136985.1 Candidatus Sabulitectum sp.
AATTACTAATACCTAATGCCCAATAATCGAGTGCTTAATACTTGACAAGAGTGCCGTAATTCGTTATGTATCAAGGAGTTAACCTACAAAAGAAAATCCTTGACCGAAAGAACGGCACTCACATGAAGAATACACTATTCTCCTCCGAAAACAAAGACCTTGGGCTTCTCTTCACTCTTGGTGTTAATACCGAACTCAGCAAATTACTGAAGAAGGCATTCGAACTCTACACCAGATGTCCAAGAATAGAGAGATTGATTACCAGGGATCTTGACGCTTATGGCATAGAGAAAAAGAAGGAACGACTTCTTGATGCTGCCTGGGTCAGGCAGCAAACTCTTGCTCTTGGTCTTGATTATCCGGAACCCCTGAAAGATTCTGTTGAAATAGATCTTGCGCTGGGGCGTAAACGTATGGAACCTCTTGTGGTATACATTCTTTTTTTACTGGAGGGGAGTTTTCAGTCTCTGACTGATAGGCAGTCAGCAGAGAGAATTATTGATTCTAAAACTCTGGAGTTTTTCTTTCAATTTTACAGTCTCGGTGAAATACCTGCAAGGTCAACCAGGCATGAGAATGTGAGAAAGATATCGCAGACAACGCAGAACTACATATTCAGGCGGCAGGTATTTATGGTTCGCGATGATCTTCTTGACAACTTTGAGAATCTGACTGTTGACAGTACTGCAGTGAAGGCAAACAGTGTATGGCCTACAGACTCAGGACATTTGAACGATATTCTTCACCGTGCTTATCATCTGAGTCAGCAACTGTACGAAAGATTTGGTATTCCAAATTTTCTTCAGTGGTTCATGCCTATGTGGTTGAAAAAAATGAACCAGTTGAATTTCAAGATCAATGTAACTTCAGGTAAAGGAGCAAGAAGAAAGCGGAAGAAGCTTTACGGTAAATTGTACACAGTGGCAGAGAAAGCAATTTTTCACATGAAAAGGGAACTTGATAAACATAGATCACAAAAGGAAGAGTTGAATATTTTACCGGGAAAGCTCAGTCAACTGAATCTTTTGTGGAGCATTATTGAAGATTACATGTCAGACGCAGAGCAGGTAATCTCTTATTCAAAAGAGCGGATACTTGAAGATAAAGTGATTAAGAATACAGAGAAGGTTATAAGTCTCAGTGATGGCTCCGCTGCTTTTATAACAAAAGGTGATCGTGAGACAGTTGTAGGCTACCGCCCACAACTTGGTAGAAGTCAGAATGGTTTTGTAACCGTTCTTATTGTACCAGAGGGTAATGCAGCTGATTCACCTCAACTACTACCTCTTGTGAAAGGAACCATAAAAAATACAGGAGTTGTACCATCATGCGTAAGTGCTGATGATGGGTATTCCTCAAATCAAGGAGTAAGAAAAGTAAAAGCTGAAGGTGTTAACTGGGTCAGTATCAACGGGGCGAAGGGTAAAAAGCTTACTTCAGACATGGATTGGATAAGCGAAGAATTAACTGAAGCTCGTAGAATGCGTTCAGCAGTTGAGTCTCTCATGTTTGTGTTGAAAGATGTGCTTGGGTTTGGCAAGCTTCGCCGTCGTAACATTGAATCGGTTAGGCTTGAGATGCTTCAGAAAGTGATTGTATACAATTTCAGACAGATGATTATTGTTGAAGAAAGGAACGAGAAAAGGCAAAGGCAAGAAGGGGCAAAAATGCTTCAAGCATCCTGAATCAGGATGCCTCTTTGTTCTGTAGAGAGTTATGCAACTCGAAGGGCGGGGTGTATTCTTTGGTAACGATGGTGCAGGGAAGTAACCGGATTACCCGGACGAAGTGTGAAATCGTACCTGTTTTGAAGTGAAATACACTGGTTTCTGCTGTCAAACCGGATTGGACTCTGAGAAGAATGCCTTTTCGGATGGGCTCTTGCTATGACGGTTCCTGTATGGGAATAGATGAATTAAGCGGTGAAACGATCTGGCAGGTTAAGATATCTTACGGAACAATTTTATCTGCTACACCTGCATTTCATGATGACAGACTCTATTTTGCAGATCTGGAAAATGAGTTTTACGCTTTGAGCGCTGATGATGGAAAGGATATCTGGTCCACGCCAGGGACCCAATCCGGATCTCCGGGGATTGCAGACGGCATTGTGTTCTATGGGGAGAGATTCGATTCATATAAAGCTCGGGTGAACGCCCTGGACTGTCAGGATGGGAGTGTAGTCTGGTTCTATGAGACATCCGGGTAATACATCCAATCCAGTCCAGCCATCACTGATGGAATTGTATATCTCGCTGGAACAGACGGGAATCTATTTGCATTCGGAACCGGATTGAAGTTCACATATCTGGATGATCTCTTTGCTGAAGTGGGTACAAATGAGTTAATTGTGACTTCATTTTATGGAGGGACAGTTGCTGCTGATACAATCAGTTTCACAGTAACTGGAACTGGAATCAATCTCCTGCCTTCTCAGGTCTTCAACCTTTCAGTCAGCCCCAATCCATTTTCCTCTTCGGCTTCCGTTTCAGTTTCATTTGATCTATCAATTCAGGGAGAAACCACTGTTAAGGTATACGATCTTTCAGGCAGGGAAGTATCAGTTCTGGTTAACTCAGAGATGACAAGCGGAAAACACACCGTACACTGGGATGGGATTGATCAAGACGGACATCCTGTTTCAGCAGGATTGTATTTGTGCAGGATTGAATCCCAGGGAGTTATTGAAACCATAGGACTGTGTTTACTGAAATAGTACCAGGCGTTCACCTCGGCTATGCTGTTGATTAACATCCACAGGTTCTTTTGATCCCCACCAGGTAAATTCATCGGTTCCATCATCTGTATTCCAGAAACCGGCGAATCCGGAAACATCGGCGGTAAAAGTAAAGGAAGCTGAGCCGGTGCCGTACCTGTCGAGCCATCTGCATTCAATTGTATGCCCCTGAGTAAATGTAATATCTGTTAACTGACCAGGGGTCATGGTTCCACCCTCATCCATCACATACTCTCCGTACAGAACTTCATCCTCAAAGTAGAATGTTGTAACAACCAGCATATCATATCCGCTGGCAAAGAGCGTTCCTGTGTATGTACCGACTATATCCTGATGCCAGTGTGTTACTTCCGGTTTCTTCTCTTCCCCACCGCCTGCCACCGCCAGCAGGAACAGAGGCATTATCAAGAAAACAGGTTCGAGTTTCACTCGCTGTTCATCCTCTCCTGTGAGAAGTTCTACCAGGAGCGTGACTGACAATGGGCGTTGAGTAGAAAGGCTTCACGGTCGAGTTAGAATTCTTGGAGATTTGAGGAGAATAGCACCGCTATTTGACAATAATCTACGAGGATTATAGCCGA
>JAGLQD010000072.1 GCA_023136985.1 Candidatus Sabulitectum sp.
TCGTGCAGACCACTCCCCCGAAGAAGATCTCCATTTGAGACGGGGATATTGTCTGAAAAGGTAACAGTGTCTATAGTAGGCTCAGATAAAGCTTTTGCTTCTGGAGAGAAGGAAATCAGCATGAGCACTAAAACAAAAATCCGTGTTATTTTTCTAATCATGATTTGCGAAACCTAACACACAGAAAGGCAAAGAGGCCATAGTGAATTCAAGACCCGTAATACTTCTGACCGGCGGAACTGATCCCAGTGGCGGGGCAGGTCTGGCAGCTGACATTAAAAGTTGTTCTGCTCTGGGAGGGCACGGTTGTATCTGTGTTACAGCAGTCACCGTACAAAACAGCGGCGGAGTTGACTCCTGGATACCTGTTCCTCCCCATACCATTGCAGACCAGATGAATGCTACCTGTAATGATGGACTGCCTGATGGTATAAAAACCGGAATGCTGGGCAGTCAGGCAGCGGTAAAGGCCGTAGCCGATGTAATAAGCAAAAGGCTTAATGGAATCCCATATGTTCTGGATCCTGTCATGGTGGCTGGTTCCGGTGATGGCCTTGCAGAAGAAAGTCTGGAAACGGCCATCAGGGAATATCTTCTTCCCCTGGCGACACTTGTAACACCGAATCTTGATGAAGCTGAGGCATTCACTGGGAAACCGGTAAGAGACAGAACAGCCATGGAAAAAGCTGCTCTGGAGATCCGCGCCATGGGAGCTGAATCTGTTCTTGTTAAAGGCGGACATCTTGAAGGAGAACCCGCTGATGTTCTCGCCACATCAGCCGGAATTACATGGTTTCAAGGCAGCAGGATCATTCCCGGTAAGGTTCACGGAACAGGATGTACACTGGCATCTTCCTGCGCAACTCTTCTTGCTGCAGGCTACACACCGGAAAAAGCAGTTAGCAAAGCACTGGTCTATCTTAGAGGGGCTATTGCCGGCAGTTTCAAAAGAGAGCTTGGTACACTTCTGGGACATTTTCCAGCAATTGGTCCTCTGCCTGAAAATACCGACAGCAGTGCGTTTTACAGAACGCCGCGATTCTGTCCTGCATGTGCCGGTGAGCTTGTTAAAGCTGAACCTCACCCGATCTGCAGCCGCTGCGGTCTTATCTTTTACAGGAACCCGCTTCCTGCTGTGGTGCTTGTACTCAAAAAGAACGGTAAAGTTCTTCTTGCCCGAAGAGCTGCAGCACCTGCAAAAGGAGAGCTGGGACTTCCTGGAGGTTTTATTGACCTTGGTGAAGGCCCTGAAACTGCCGCCAGACGGGAACTGATGGAAGAAACTAAGCTTACAGGTGACTCATTTGAGCTTATCGGAACTGACGCAGACCATACCGATTACGGAAGTATTGTGCTATACATCTACGAAGTAGTGAACTGGCGGGGCACTCCAGAAGCTTCAGATGATGTATCTGAGCTTCTCTGGAAAGAAATTGAAAACGTGCCACAACTGGCATTCCCTGCCCATGACAGGGTAATTGATAAAATGAAAGATGAAAGGAGCCATTATGGCACTGGTTAAATGCGGTTGGTGCAAAGGTACCGGTATTGACGGAGTTGGAGATTCCCCATGTGATGTTTGCGGTGGGGATGGTTATGTAGATGTTCCAGAACCTGCAACGCCATGCGGCAGATGCAAAGGTGAAGGCAAGATCTACAATGAAGTTCTGGAAGAATACGGAACATGCAGTGGATGCAACGGCTCCGGATGGGCCAGCTGAGTTAAATCAGATAAATAAAAGGGGTGCTTTTCTATAAAAGAAAGCACCCCTTTTTTTACTGACGATCTCTAACTCTGCTGGCTGCTCTGCTGCCTTCTGCCACCGGAACGGTTGGAGCTGCCCTGTGAAGAACGGCTGGAATTTCCCCGGGAGCGATGCCCCTGAGAACTACCACCGCGCCTTCCGCCACTCCTTCTGCTTCCACCGCTTCTGCTGGTACTGTTCCAGCTGCCCCTTGGGGAATCACTCTTGCGACCGAAATTACTGGGAGCTGGCTTCAATGACTTTGAGGCATCCTCACTGTGAAACTCATGATTCATATCAGCGGGTATCTGCTTTCCAAGCAGTCGTTCAATATCCCGTAGGTAGGATCTGTCCTCAGCAGTGCAGAATGACACTGCATCGCCATCTGCGCCTGCTCTTGCAGTACGCCCGATACGATGCACATATGTCTCTGATTCAACTGGCAGATCGTAGTTGAAAACATGTGTGATGTCATCAACATCAAGGCCTCTGGCGGCAACATCTGTTGCAACAAGAACCTTGTACCGGCCTTTCTTAAAGCCATCAAGAGCTCTTGTACGCATCGCCTGGCTTTTATTGCCGTGAATGGCAGTGGCATTTATTCCAGCAGCTGTCAATTTCTTGACAACTTTATTCGCGGTGTGCTTCATCTGAGTAAAGACAATGGCTTTCTTCATCATGCGCTCACTAAGAAGAGATGCCAGAAGAGCATCTTTCCTGACCTTATCCACAAACAAAACCTTCTGGGTAATACTGTCCAGCGTGGGTTTGTCCGGTTCAATGGTAACTCGAACAGGATCTGTCACCATTGTCTTTGCAAGCAATTCCATTTTGGGAGCCATTGTTGCAGAGAAAAACAAAGTCTGCCTTGTATCAGGGATCTCATCCAGCACCTTGTTGATGTCATGGATGAAACCCATATCGAGCATTCTGTCTGCCTCATCAAGAATGAATACTTCAACCTCGTCAAGATGTATGAACCCCTGCTGCATAAGGTCAAGCAACCTGCCTGGTGTTGCTACAAGAATATCAACTCCACGGTTGAGAGCTTTTACCTGGCTGTACTGTTTTACTCCGCCGAAGATCACAAAATGATGAAGGTTCAGGTATTTACCATATGTAAGAACACTGTCACCTATCTGAGCAGCAAGCTCCCTTGTAGGCGCAAGAATAAGAGCCCTGGGTGTTCCTCTTCTGGGTCGCCTGGTATGCTTTGAAAGACGCTGCAGAAGCGGCAGTGTAAAAGCTGCGGTCTTGCCTGTGCCTGTCTGTGCAGTACCCAGCAAATCACGACCTTCCAGAAGATGTGGAATACACTGCTCCTGAATTGGTGTTGGGGTAACATATCCCTCAGTGGCAATTGCCTGTTGAACTGCCGGTATCAGAGTACCAAAAGCCCCGTCAAGCGGCTTCTCCAGTGGCTCAGGTGTAAGCCTTGGGCGAACTGGTTGTTTTGGCGCAGAATTGCGAGAGCGTCTGCGCGACGCATTCGATGAATAATTTCTCATTTTTTCCTGGTCCGGGGTTAATACAAATCTCTACCCGCCGGACGCGTGGAA
>JAGLQD010000073.1 GCA_023136985.1 Candidatus Sabulitectum sp.
GAAACTGAGAATCCCCATGGAGTATGCTCCTGAACAATTCGGGGGAACCCGGCTCCCCCGACTTTATCTTTTGTTTACCAGTGGCACTCTGCGACAATCTCGATGAAACTGTCTGCCCTTAAGCTGGCTCCACCTACCAGTGCCCCGTTTATGTCTTTACCTGACATTACTTCAGCAGCATTTGATGGTTTCACGCTGCCGCCGTATATGATCCCGACCTCCCCTGCAAACTCTTTGTCAAGGATCTCTGCAACCCACAAGCGAATAAGACCATGTATTCTTTGAACCTCGTCAGGTGTGGCAGTTTTCCCTGTACCGATGGCCCAGACAGGCTCGTAGGCTATTACCAGATTGTAGGGATCAGCATCTTCCATTCCTGACAGAGCAGACTCAAGCTGACCTCGAATAACCTCTTCAGTTTTTCCAGCCTCCCTCTGTTCAAGAAGCTCTCCCACGCAGAGAACGCATGACAATTCAGCAGCAAGACCAGCCTTAACTTTTTTCCTTACGATCTCATCGGTCTCACCAAGAGTGTGTCGTCTTTCGCTGTGGCCGGCAAGGAACCAGGAGCATCCTGCCTCCTTAAGCATTGTTGCACTGATCTCACCGGTATAAGCACCCTTTTCCTCCCAGAAGATATCCTGGGCTCCAAGGTGAATACCTGCTTTTTCCGCCAGAGGTGCAAAAGCCGCGAGAAGAGTGAACGGTGCAAACAGAACTACATCAGCTCCGAAATAGTTTACATTCCCATCGTCAAGCATTGTTAAGTACTCTATACCCATAGAGAGAGAACCGTTCATTTTCCAGTTAGCTCCCACGAATGGTTTAACTCCATCGATCCTCAGATGCTCAAGAGCTGGAAGTTCCTCACCCTGCAGCAATTTCAAAGAAGCACCACCACCGGTTGAAACATGTGTAATTTGCTCAGCAACACCTGCTTCGCGCACTGCCCGCATGCTGTCTCCACCACCGACTACTGCTATTGTACCATAAGAGGTGGCATCGGCCATAAATGCAGCGAGTTGCCTTGTGCCAACATCAAAAGGACGGATCTCGAACAATCCCATGGGGCCGTTCCAGACAATAGTTTTGCTCTTCAGCATGGTTCTGCGGAACAATTCAATGGATTCAGGACCGATATCAAATCCGGCCATGTCTGCAGGCAGATCATCAAATCGCCTTACAACCGCTTCGTCTCCATGGTCTTTGGATGGGGCGCAGACTATATCAACAGGAAGAATAAGGTTCACACCTCTTTCTTCCGCTGCCTGAATAATATCTTTTGCAGTCTGAATTGTATCCTCTTCAACAATACTTGTGCCGATCTCAAGACCCATGGCCTTATAGAAAGTGAATGCCATGGCTCCGCCAACTATCAAATTGTCAAGTTTCGGCAGAACATTCTCGATGACTGCAACCTTGTCGCTAACTTTGATACCACCCAGAATCACCGTGTAAGGCTTTCTTGGGTGTCTGATAAGCTCTCCGAAAACACGCAGTTCCTTTTCTACCAGGAAGCCAACATAGCCCCCGCCAAGTATCTCTGGAACACCCACCATGGATGCATGCTCTCTGTGACTGGTTCCGAATGCATCATTCACATAGATATCACCCAGTACTGCAAGTTTCTTTGCAAATCCAGGCTCATTTGCTGTTTCTTCCGGGTGAAAACGAAGGTTCTCAAGAACCAGCAGCTCTCCCGGGCCAAGACCGGCTGCCATGGCTTCAACTCTTTTACCAACACAATCCCGGGCAAAGAGAATCCGGGTTTCAGTAAGTATCTCCTTCAATTTCTCCGCAATTGGTTTCATGCTGTAATCCGGGACGATCCTGCCCTTTGGCCTACCCAGATGCGAAGCAAGAACCACCGGTGAACCCTGTTCTATCAGATATCGAATGGTTCGGAGAACCGATCTTATCCTTGTGTCATCAAGTATCTTTCCATCCTCGATGGGTACATTGAGGTCAGCGCGCAGAAATATTCTTTTTCCGCCGGTCTTAAGATCTCGAATTGAAGGATACTGCATGCTAGAACCCCTTTGAAGCCATGAGCAGAAGCATGTCAACCATTCTTGATGAGTAGCCGAATTCATTGTCATACCATGAGAGAACCTTTAACATTCTGGGTCCTATCATCTTTGTGATCTCACTGTCAAAGATGCTGCTGTACGGGTTTCCAACAATATCTGATGAAACCAGAGGCTCGTCAGTGTACTGCAGAACGCCCTTCATTGAAGTTTCAGAAGCTGCCTTCATTGCATTGTTCACTGCATCTACAGTTGCATCGGTCTTGAGCATGCAGACCAGGTCAACAAGAGAGCCATCAGGCACTGGCACTCTTACTGCCATTCCATCAAGCCTGCCCTTAAGTTCCGGAATAACAAGAGAAACCGCAGCTGCAGCACCTGTAGTGGTAGGTATAACATTTATTGCAGCAGAACGGGCTCTTCTCATATCTGAATGAGGTAGATCAAGAATTCTCTGGTCATTGGTGTAGGCATGTATCGTGGTCATAACACCGGTTTCAATGCCGAAAGTATCGTTAAGTACTTTTGCCACTGGAGCAAGACAGTTGGTGGTGCAGCTTGCTGTACTTACAACATCATGAATTTCCGGGTCGTAAAGCCCTGAATTAACTCCAAAAACAACAGTCAAGTCAGCACCTGGATCACCCTTTGCCGGTGCACTTATTATTACTTTCTTTGCACCTGCCTGGATGTGATACGCAGCCTTTTCCCTTGTTCTGAAGAAACCGGTGGATTCTATCACTATATCCACACCCAATTCTTTCCAGGGCAGCTTGAGCGGATCAGGCTGGCTCGAAACCACAAAAGAATCTTTACCGGCAATAATCCTATCTCCGTCCACCTTGACCTCACCGGGAAATACTCCGTGCACTGAATCGTACTTAAGGAGATGAGCCAGCATAGCTGGATCTGTAAGATCATTTACAGCAACAATATCAATATCATCATGTTTTAGAGACTGTCTGTAAACCAGTCTACCTATTCTACCAAAACCGTTGATGGCTACTTTTACTGACACAGTTCTTTCCTCCCCTGTATATCAGCCAAAGAATAACTCGGCTGTTTTGATGTGTTCCTCGGGAACAGTTTTAAGAGTTCCTACAGCTTCTGCAAGATCAGCCGCTATAATTTCCGTACCGCGAAGAGCTGCCATTTTGCGATTCTCGCCTGATTCGCCAATTTCAACAGCCTTCACTCCAAGCCGGGTACCAAGCACCCTGTCAAATGCCGAAGGGCTTCCGCCACGCTGAACATGGCCAAGGACAACATGCCTCGTTTCAAGACCTGTCCGGTCTTCAATCTCGTTCTTTAGAACCTCTCCTATTCCAATCCCTGTACCCAGCTGAACATGACCAAATGAATCTGTTTCCGCTGAATGGTAAACATGACGGGCAAGACCGGGGTCAATTGCCCCCTCTGCAACTGCAACAAGTGCATATCGTCTTCCCTGCTCGTATCGTTTCTTTAAAAGAGCACACACCTCATCGGTGTCAAACTCTTTCTCCGGAGTAAGAATTACATGCGCCCCGCCTGCCATGCCTCCGTACAAGGCCATCCAGCCTGCATGGCGACCCATGATCTCTACCACCATCACCCGCTCATGACTTCTGGCAGTGGTCTTAAGTTTATCAATAGCATCCATCACATTGTTGATTGCACTGTCAAACCCGAATGTGTAGTCAGTTGCAGAAAGATCGTTGTCAATGGTCTTTGGTACACCAACAACTGTAAGCCCCATTTCAGCCAGAGAATCAGCAACCCCGAGAGTATCCTCACCCCCTACTGCGATCAACACATCAATACCGTTCTCTTTCATGGTATCTATTATTCTTTCAAGGCCGTTCTCAATTTTTCTGGGGTTGGTTCTGGAGGAAAAAAGTATCGTTCCTCCTATTGTGTGTATGTCGCGAACAGATTCCCGGTTCAGAGGCACTGTGGTGTTCTCAATGGCACCTTTCCACCCTCTGAGAAAACCTGTAACCTTGTGTCCGTCTGCTTCAGCACGAACAACTACACCCCTTATTACTGCATTCAGACCGGGAGCGTCACCACCTCCGGTGAGTATTCCAAAATGCACCTGTCTACCTCCTGTTTTTTTCTTTTAAACGACACGGTGAATGCGGAGCAGCACCGATATGCTTTGAATACTTTTCAAACTCTTCAAGAGAAAGAGACTGCCCTCCATCAGACAATGCTTTGTCCGGATCCGGATGCACCTCTATCATCAGTCCATCTGCACCAGCGCCAAGTGCTGCAAGCGAAAGCGGAAGAATCAGGTCTCTTCTGCCTGCTGCGTGGCAGGGATCAACGATCACAGGAAGCCCGAGGGAATTCCTGGCAAGGGGTACCGCAGAGATATCAAGAGTGGAACGAGTCCATGTTTCAAAGGTTCGTATTCCTCTCTCGCAGAGAACAACACTCTCATTTCCCTCTTTAAGAATATACTCTGCTGCCAGAAGCCACTCTTCAACAGTTGCCATAAATCCGCGCTTCAAAAGAACAGGCATTCCACTGCGCCCTATCTCACTGAGAAGAGTGAAGTTGTGCATGTTGCGGGCTCCAACCTGAAGCATATCTACATATTCGGAAGCTATGCCTATCTGCTCTGCGGACATGACTTCGGTCACAACTGGAATACTGAATTCATTCCCAGCTTTTCTTAATATCTTCAGAGCTTCAACACCAAGCCCCTGAAAAGAGTATGGAGAAGTCCGCGGTTTCCATGAGCCGCCTCTGAGCATTTTTGCACCACACCTGATAACAGTTTCAGCAGTAGACATTACCATTTTTTCATTCTCAACAGAGCAAGGGCCTGCTATCATTACAATTTCCGGTCCGCCAAAAATTGCATTTCCTACTCTGATCTCCCGTACCAGCATGTCAGCCCCTCCCCAGATTGTTCATTATGGATCGGATGACTTCCCTGACACTGCTGTCAGAAAGGGGTCCGGGGTTGTGTCCCATTGCATTATTTATCTGCTCTTCAACCCAGTTAGGGTTGTATCCCGCATCAACTTTTTCCATAAGATCCGCTCTGGTATTGAGCAACTTAACCAGATCTACATCAAGTCTGAGAAGCTCTGCCCTGTAGTCAGGGGCAATATCCTGCCTGGCTATCCGTGCTCTGTCCAACTTCCCTGAACTGGTTCTGGGAAGACTATTGCTGAAAAAATACTTCCTGGGCATCTTGAAATCTTCCAGGATGTCAGAAAGAAAAGTTCTCATTTCATGTTTGTTCAACTCTATTCCGCCGGGAAGAACAATGTAAGCAACCGGTGCTTCTCCCCTGCCGGGAAAATCCTTCCCTACAACGCAGACATCCCTGACAGAAGGGTGCTTAAGAATTGCCAGTTCTACTTCACTGGGGTAAACCTTCAGACCGGAAGCCTTGATAAGACCTCCCCGTCTGCCAGTAAAATACAACCGATCATTGCGCCTGGTGAAAATATCTCCGGTTCTGTACCAGCCATCAATAAGAATTTCAGAGGAATCTGATCTTTCGCCCAGGTATCTATTAACAATACCCTCACCGGAAATCCACATTTCTCCTCTGCCATTTCCTTCCACAACACCTTCATCATTGCGAAGTTGTACACTGTATCCAAAAGCCACTGAAGAAAAACCCACAACTCCCGGTTCACCCAGAAGAACCACACCCGAGGTCTCTGTACTGCCCCATACCGGTGTGATCTTCTCCCCGGTTCGTTCCTCAAAAGTGGTAAGAAGCCTGTCGGTGACACGCATGCCTCCGGTTTCCACAATACGAAGCGATGAAACATCAGCATCTTCCCTGCTGGCAAGCCTGCTCAGGGCATCAAGCTGAGGAGGAAGCCCCATGAGAAAGGTGACCCTGTTTCCAGTGATCATATGAATATGCTGTCTGGGATAGACTGAGGGCTCGAGAACAGTGGTAGCTCCGAGATATAAACCACGCATAAATATTTCGTGAGGATGTCCAATCACACCGAAAAGAGACATCAGAACATCATCAACGGTAAGTCCGAGATTCTCGCAGACAGAAGCAGTATTGATCAACAATTCTCTGTGAGAGGTAACAGCTACCTTGGGAAGACCGGTGGATCCACTGGTAACATTCATGTAAAACTCGTCGAAAGTATCAACTCGAGGGCTACCCTGTGGCGAAAGTGCCGGTGATGTGATATCAGATCTGCCAAAAGGCAGAAGAGTACTGGCCTTCCATCCGTCAATCTCCATCCCCTCCCAGCAGAGAATGAACCGCTTGTTCCATCTGGTGAATACCATCTCCCGGTCTTCAGAAAGCCAGCTGGGATTCAAGACCAGAAAACGGGCTCCCACTTTTGATATGGCTGTAAAAGCAACAGGTAGACCACAGGACCTGTCAACCTGCACCCCCACAAGAGTATCTTTCTCGACTCCTGCAGTTTGCAGTCTGCTGGCCAGGTGCTCTGAAGCCCGGTGCCACTGGGCATATGTAAGAGAGGTATCACCATCCAGCAGGGCGAGTTTGTCAGGGATCTCCATGGCCCACTGTTCAAGCAGGCCGTGGATTGTGAAACTTGTTCTATTCAACCTTTTTGCCACAATCGGGGCAGAACTTGGTGCCAGCAGGAATATCGGCACCGCACTCACACTTTGTTCCACCGCCCATTTTTGTTCCGCAGGAGGGGCAGAATTTTCCCCCGGCAGGAACAGGTTTACCGCATGAAGGGCAACTTTCAGCAAGGGGCTTTCCGCATTCAGGGCAGAATTTGCCGTCGGCTACAGATTTTCCGCATCCAGGACAGGTTACCAGTGCAGCTGCAGCTCCAGCTCCAGCCGCGGCAGCAGCAGCCACTGGAACAGCGCCGCCCTGTGGTGCCATTGCCTGGCCCATCTGATTGGCCATAACCATTCCCATTCCAAGCCCTGCTCCCATTCCCACACCAGCACCGGCAGCACCGCCGCCGCCTGCATTAGCCGCGTCACCTATTGCAGTGGCGGTCTTGAATCTCATGTACTCGCCCATGTCGCCCAGAACGCCCATTCCGCTTCTCTCATCGATCCGCTTCTGTACTTCCTCCGGTGGGGTGATGGCACTGATATAAAAATCAACCATCTGGATACCGTACTTGCTGAAGTCATCGGTAAATCTTGCTTTTGCAAGAGTACCCAGCTCATCGTACTTCGCAGCAAGATCGAAAATTGTGGACATGGTCTCACCAAGAAGGTCAGCAAGTCTGGCGATGATAATATTCTTCAGAAAGCTTTCGATATCGCCGGTTGAGTACTTCCCTGCAGTTCCAACGATCTTGTTAACAAAAAGAAGACTGTCAACAATTTTCATTGAAAAGCTTCCGAAAGCACGAAGTCTTACCATGGAAAGTTCAGAGTCACGGAAAAGTATCGGCTCTTTCGTGCCCCACTTCATGTCGGTAAATGTCTTCTTGTTTATGTAGTAAACTTCTGCTTTGAACGGCGTGCCTTCACCGGCAAATGCAATATCAACCAGACCGGCAAGAATGGGAATATTCTGGGTGGTAAGGGTATGTCTACCCGGCCCGAGAACATCCATTGCCTTGCCATCGCGGTAAAATACGGCTTCCTGGCTTTCCCTTACTACGCACTGACTGCCAAGGCGAAATTCACCGGAACCCTGCTCAGGTATCCTGTGTGCTATCTCTTTACCGGAATTGTCCATGAATTCAATTATTTCAGGTCTCTTAAACATGCTGTGTCCCCCTAATCAATCGGTGTGTTGTTCTGGAGGTCCACCATGAGTGAACTTCTACCCTGAACCCTATGGATAAAGTCATCAAGACCGGCGATGGCCACCTCAAGAGTTTCCTTCACTCCGGTTCCGCTTTCTACAGCAGACCCAAGTGCCTCAAAATCAACCTGCATCTTCTCTACCTCTTCTGTGAGAGCGCAGTCAAATTCATAAAGTTTATCCAGCTCATTCTCTTGCACCTTGTGCATATCGAACCAGCCTCTGTATCCCCGGGCAGCAAACCTGACCTTGTCTGCTGCAAGCTCAAGTTTCTTGGTAAGCCTGTCAAAGCCACCAGCTGCGTTCAACGCATCAGGGCCTTTAAGATTGGCAAGACCGCTTGTTGCAATTACCAGAAGCCCATCGATCCTGGTGGCAAGCATCGCTCTGAAGAGGGCGTCATTGTCTCTTCTTTCTTCCTTACCTTTGTACCCCTTGTATCCCGGAATAATTCTTATAGCCTTTTCCAGGAAATTAAGCTGTCTACCGTCACTCATCCCATCCTCCAGACATGTTGTCACTATCCAATATACTCATGAGTATCATACCTATATACAACAGGCGTTGGCGTCAATAAGGGAGATCCTGAGTGGATGGTCAGCGTACCGATCTTATGTTGCTTGCATGGCCTGCTGCAGTCACTGCGAAAAGATGCTCTCCGGACCCGTCCCCCTTGCTGACAAAGAAAAGATATCCACCTGTTGTATCAGGGTTGGCCACAGCTTCAAGGGATGCCGTCCCCGGTGAGCAGATAGGAGACGGTGGAAGACCGGCATTTCTATAAGTGTTGAAAGGACTTTCTATCTCAAGATCACTGTAAAGCAAAATCTCTTTAACTTCTCCGAGAGCGTACTGAACAGTGGCACAACTTTCAAGTCTCATGGATATCCGTAGCCTGTTAAGAAACACTCCTGCAACCAGATCACGCTCTGCGTCTGAAGCTGCTTCCCTCTCTACTATGGAAGCAAGGATCACAGCATCAAATGATGAGAGCCCCAGGGCTTCACATTTCTCATCCCATTCTGCATCCATCACCTCAAAACCGGTTCTTACCATTGTATCTATCACATTCCACGGGGGCATTGAATCGGCAAACTCGTAGGTCTCGGGAAACAGGTATCCCTCAAAACATGGAATACCCATTGCTTCCAGATACTCGATCTCTCTGGACAGATCTTCAAGCGATGAGAGAGGAATTCCCAGAGATTCCGAGATGATAGGAAGACTCTCCTCCATTCTGAGCCCTGGAGGAAGAGTGACCCAGCTTGTTGCAACCGGTATTACATCACCTGAAATGAATTTTGCAAGTATGGAATCAACCTGCATGGTATCACTGAGAATATAATTTCCAGCCTGAAGGGAGGAGCCCTGAAAATTCAGTCTGTAGTGCAGAAGAACCATCCATCTGCTTCTGACCAGCCCGCTTTGCTCAAGAGCCTGTGCAGCATCCCGCACACCCCAGCCCTGCTGAAGTGCAAACTCTGTGGTAATACCCTGCCCTGGCGGGGATTCCATCTTGCGAACAAGGATCAACCCTGCAAGCCCTGCTGCAAGAAGAACAATCAAACCTTTAACCAGTATTTTTTTCATATCAAGTTAAGATGCCTTTTCAGTATTTCACAGGCTGCCAGTGAATCCACACGGCCCTTCCTGTCTTTTTTTCCAAGCAGCTGCATTGCAGCCACGGTTGAACCGACCTCATTGATCAGTTCCACAGCAAAACCGGACTCATTCAGCCAGCGGGAAAACAATTCAACCTCAATACTTAGTTCAGTGGGCTTTCCTGATGCTGCCACCGGAAGCCCCAGTATTATCTTAACCCCCTCATACCTGGCAGATAATTCTTCAAGCCTGCTCCTGATCTTACCCCAGGACCCGAATACAGCATCAACAGGCAGAACAACCCCTTCACGAAAAACTGCTACTCCAGTTTTCTTTTTCCCGTAATCAAGACCGATAAGCACCATCAGAAAACCCGTTTCCTGAGATTGCTCATTCCTGCTTTGTAGGAAAAAAGAGCGGTAGCAAAACCCACAGGGATCATAAGGTAAAGAATTGAGTTCCGCACTGGTACTGCAAGCATCATCTCTGTAAAGTTATCTGTCATATACCTTCGTGTAACCCATGAAAGTACTGTAACAATAAAAAGCACAAACGCAACCGAAGCAAAAGCGGCGATAATACCTCCCTGTCCGCTGCTCACACTGACTGCACTGCCTGCTCCGCGCCGGAGAAAAATACAGCCCAGAGAAGTATTCATGGTGGAAAGCACCACTGAGGTAATGAAGATACATGCAACAGACTCTATCTGCAGCAGTACTCCGGCGCCTATGCTGTGAGTAGACAGCCAGGCAAGAATACTTGCAGGGATCACAGAGAACAGCAAGGCCTGTGACCACTTGGACCTGTAAAACAGCTCTCTTCCCTTTGGAAGCTGAATTAGAACATGAAGCCCGGGAGACTCCATGCTTGGTGCCGGGAAAGCAAATCTTACCATCATTGTAGCAACCACAAAAGCACTGAAGGAAATATTTATAAATATCCCCACAGCCAGCCAGTACGGATTGGAAAAATCAATGGGAAATCTGTTCAGGTTCACAACATAGATGGAAAACATTCCTGCCAGCAATCCCAGCTGACTCCATTGAACAGGATCTCTGAGGAAGAGCAGCAGGTCTTTTTGAAATATCGTGGATTCTCTTCCCCCGCCGCGGAAGAATTGAGATGACTGGTACCTGGCTGAAACTGCACTGCTTCTGTTCCATGATCGAAGATAGTTTTTTGTAGCGAACCACAGTGCCAGTAGAGAGAATATCAGTGCTTCAAAAACCAGGATTAATGCAGGTTTAGTCTCTCCCTGAGTCATAGCTTTGAGGAAGAGAACATGAGGCCAGTAGCCTGAATTCTGTCCGGGAAGATCCGAAACAAAAGACTGAAGACTTCCAAGCTTCATTCCCGGAGCCTCCTCAATAACCAGATCGGAACTGCTTCCGCTTGCAAAGAAGAAAAGAGCACCGCTTCCTGCAATCAAAGCAATACCTCCGAAAAGCTTCCAGCCGTTTGTGCCTCCAAATTTGCTCAGAAGAACTGTAACAACAGTTCCCATGGCGGTCCAGACCAGAAGAAGAAAAGGATAGAGAAACAATCCCATAACAAGGTTGACCTTCGCTGTCTCCAGGCCGTGAGCAAAAGCAAGCAGCATGGGAATACCCATTAGAAGCATTGTCCATCCTGCAAAGAACCAGCTCTCCAGCACAGCAGATACAGCAAGAGAAGAGTGGTTCACAGCAGCGGACAAAAGCAGGGTAATACGAGGTGATTTATAGAGAGAAGAATTGCCGGTAATAAGAGAAGAAACCCCTACAAATACACCGAAAGCAAGAAGAGCCATGCCAAACAGACGGGAAGCCAGAGCGGTACCGAATCCGAACAGCTGGACATCAAGCGAAGAAAGATATCCGAACAATCCGTGAAACATGTAGTAGAAACCCACAGCCATAACAGACAGTGTAATCACACCGGAGATCAGCTTGAGACGGTTAGATTCCCACTCACCGGCAACAGCACCGGTAAAAGATTTCATATGCATAACAAAAAGAACAATGAGATGTTTGTACATGCACCTAAGATAGTAAGAAAACCATTACATTACCTATAACTCTAATGTACAATACTGATACTCTGCACCTCTTCCTCACCTTCGACTTCAATTCTGATAATGTAAATCCCGGATGGGAAACTGCCGGTACCATAATTCAAGACTGAGCCAACCTCTCTGCAAACACCAGTATCAGCGAGAACACACCGACCTGAAATATCGAAAACAGTCAGATTCCACTTGTCACCAGACGAGCCGGAAACCAATACATCAAGGCTCTCTTTGACCGGATTGGACAGCACAGCAAAAGATCTTTCTTGTTCAACAGCTATGCTAACATCTTCCATTGCAGTTAATGAACTCTCTTCAGTAACATCTGTTGCTCCTCCCCCGGGAGGAAAAAGTATGTCGTACTGAAGAATCCCGTAAGGGGTACTGTATTCCACCAGAGCTGCACCACTTTGGTAAATACGACAGATTTTTGAGTGGGCAGTTGGAGGAGCCTCAATATCACTATTGTCTTGTGAAGTGGTACCAACAGCTAAAAGCCTGCTGCTTGTGGCCCCGGTCTGGGAGTTAACACTGTACACATAAGCATCACTTATACAGGTTACAGTCTTCTCGGATTCATAAAGACCGATGTTTCCGCCAGTCATCCAGAAATAGCACTGATCTTGGGATACTATATACTCCGTGCCACCAAAAGGACCGCGGCGTAGTCGACCACTCCAGAATTGATCGCCTGTAACTTGAGTACCCACAGGAAATTTTGTATTGAACGAATGATTAACAACAACACCGTCATATCGAATTACAGGAATGTTAAAACCGGTTTCCCCCACTACCTCATGGTACATCCAGAAACCATACCAGGGAAAACATCCGCCAAAGAAAACAGCATCCTGCAGACCCGTAGCAACAAGATCAACCTCTGCCACAGTATCTGCTGATATGCGTGCAAATGCCATGCCACCGGAAATACTCCAGGACGGTACTCCCCAGAAGTAGTGTGGTTCCGACTGTGATTCATATCCTGAATGCAGCCCCGGACTCACACCATCCCAGGATTCAAAACCTTGCCGCGTTGCCGGCACTGTGGATGGATCCGCATCCATAAGGTGGCCTGCAAGATCACGCGGCCCCAGGGTGCTTGAACGACTTACAGTGCTAACGCTCTGGACGCCCCCCGATAAAACACCTGTGCTTTCCGTGCCAATAAATGACTGGATGGTTCCACAGAACTCTGAAGGAAGATCTCCCTGATATGTGTAGTGAACAGCGTATGCAGCATCGGGTTTAGAAGGGAACATCTGACCCATTTCTTCCTGAACAAAGGCTGTATGATCAGCATTACCGGAAGGAGTATCCCGAACGAAGACCCCATCCTCCTGCGAATTCCACAATACATCTTCATGAACATAGCCCCTCATCCAGATCCTGTCAGTGAGAGTTTGCCCGGACGAATTCTTAACCATGGTTGGCTCCGAGTAAATAACAAGCATGTTGAGGGTTTCACTGTCAAATGATGATGAACCCCCGAAAGGGATGTACCCGTATTGGTATTCCTTAAGATTCATCTCACTCAGAAAATCCATTTCACCTTCAACACGACTAATCTCTTCAAGCAGAAACTCAACAGGATCCATTCCAACATCCACAGGTGCATACCACTCCTCCGTAACAGAAGGCATATCCAAACATGAATTCAGCTGGTTGACAGCCCTCCCGTGTGAGCTATACATCCCCTGTAAATTGGTGTTCTCCCATACCGCATCATTTAACCATTCAGGTGAAGAAGATGGTTCGCAAGCTTCCCCGGACAACTCAAGAGCCTGGAAGAAACGAAGATCCTCATGGAGTTCTTCCAGATACTCAATTTGTTCCATGTATTCCGAAGTATCCAGATCACTTTTCAGCACCCATTTCGCTATGTATTTTACATCAACTGAAGATTCACCGCGAGAATACTCTGAAGTGTAAACTATCACTGCTCCCACGCCAGGCAGGAAATTGTCTACAATCACTCCCTGTGTTTCAGGGTTAATTCCATCAAGATTATCCACTGGAAGCATCATGCTTCCCGATACCCGGGAACCGTGACTAACAGCAGTAACGTCTACTGCGTAACGGCCGTCGGGAAAGAACGCTTCCCTGTTAGCCGAGGGATCTCCTGAAATGTCGGGATTTGCGAGGAAAGTATCCCATGCTCCCTGGCAAATTCCATCATTCCACTTGTTTTCCCATCCCTCACCACAAAAGACATTGTTCCAACCGGTGGGATCACTGGCATGGCTGTTGGTAACGATGTAAGCATTGTTAAAATAGGTAACCCCAGCATCCATAAAGAGTGCTTCATATATTTCTTCGAAGACAGTCGGCTCTTCAATCTGGCCCTCTGCTTGAAAAAGTTCACGGTATCCCCAGTTGCCATCATCAGATTCTGTTGACTCCCACTCCTCAGAGAATGGGTTCTGATAGAAGATTTCATACCCAACAGAGAAAATTCCATTACCCTCATTAGTCTGATGTGCGCTCTGCTGAGAAAAGGGAGATACTGCGATATCAATTACTCCATGAGTGATACACTGAAAAAGGCTTTTCTGGTCGAAGCCAAGATCAGCAATGTATTCAGCATATATCTCTACCCCCTCTGGCAGGAAGAAAATACCGGTGTTCGTATCTTGTGGTGGTTGCGGTGGCTGAACAAGAAACCAATCCAATTCAGCCCACACCCTTTTAAATCCAATCTGATCGTATCCAGTTAATGCTCCCGGAACAAAACTGCTGAATGGGTTTTCAAGTGTTTCCCAGGGATTACCCATACGATAACCACCGGGCCAGCTTGATATGGGAACCCAATTTGACCACTGCACATGAAGGTGAAGAGGCATCAGGCTGTATTGAGAGCATTTATCTATTGGTGCTCTTGGTGGAAGCTCTGTGTTTCTTTTATGGTCTATGCACCAATCGCGGGCAGCTACTGGATCATAAGAATCATCTCCGAGATGTATCAGAGCCCAACCGTCATCTGATCCATAAGAGCCAATTCCAATCATGTAGCCAATATAGTTTGGATCAGGGTGATAATCAGCCCCAAGAGAATACATTGTTTGATCAAATGGATTGAGCACCTGGTCGGAACCAGATCTAGCAAGAAAATCAATCCCTGGGTGAATACCTTCGGCGGCAATGCACCAGTCACCATACCCGACCATAAGTTCATCGGGTGTACCAGTAGTCTGACTGCTTTGAAAGAATGGGAAAGATATGGGAATATCTCCAGGAGAATCAGCAACAGCAATAGAGACAGATAATAGTAGAATTACCATAAGAGTTAACCTGGAAATACTCATTCTGATATCCCTTCTTTTTGAAGGGTCAGGATATGGATAAACGATTCTTCAAACCAGATTATCCTGTTGCCGATTGGGTCAATTGAGTTGGGTTTAAGATCCATTGTATTTCGCCAGAGACCGTTGCGTATGTTTCCGTGTCCATCGATTCTGTGGACAAAAACCAAATCTCCCGTTTCAGTAAAAAGACATAGTTCATACTTGGACAAATTGATACCTGGGCTTTGACCAAAGTAAGTCCTCCACAGGGAAGAGCCGGACTCATTAACAGTCAAACAACTGAAAAAACCGATATTTCTTGAAAAGAAGGAGATTCTGCTTAACCTTATGTTGCCATCAGCATTGTCTGTTACAACATACAAGAATCTTTCTCTGCCTGGACTATCTCTTACTCCTTCCGGCGGCAGATCTGTTTCAAACGCCATTGACGCACCGTTTCTGCCAGCACAGCTTATTCCTACCTGATTTTCAAAATGTTCCTCCCACAAGAGAGAACCATCCCCTCCGTCAAGACACAGCACCCTGTTCCCGGCAATAACCAGCACCAGACTGCCGTCTGCAGAAACAGCTGGCACTCCGGCATTAGGAGGCTGTACATCCCAGAGAATATTACCTCTGTTATCGTACGCACGCATGACATACTGTTCATCGCTGTACTTATCCCACGACTCGCAGAAATTTGTTACCAGCAAAGAACCGTCTGCGGAGTAACTTGTAAAACCATTACTAATGTTCGCAATTCTGTTAAATAGTTGTTTTACAAGAACAAGATTGTCGTTATAGAAACGAATAGAGTCACCGTAAGATGCTATTCCGTAACCGTTGCCTCCCAGATATCCAATACCTGCTATGCCCGGCTTGGAAACCTGAGTGCCTGTATCGATATCAATCAACACCGATCTCTTCTCCGGTGGTAAGTAATAAATCCCGCTAATTGCTCTCTCGTATTCTGTCCTGGTATCTTCTTCTTCCTGGAGCCCCAGAAGAACAAATCGGCCATCCTTGGAGTTTATCATGTGGGCAATACTTCTTTCAACCTCAAATTCCCGTTGTTCGGCATCTTCCTGAAGAACGACAATCTTCCTGTCATAGGTAAGAACTATGCGCCACTTTTCACCTTCAGGGGTCTGTACAAAGAAACTCTGAAAACCAATAATTCGCGGGTTTCCATCACGGTCATCCTGGGGCACGCCGTAATCAAGAGGGTCAATGATGATTTCTTCTTCAACTCTGTATCCAGGGGCAATCCATTCATCCTGCATATTTTCAAGAATACTTGCGTCCAGTGAAACTTCATTCACTGTAACCGAACCAAACAGAGCCATCATTATAAAGAGCATATCAATCCCCTTAGTTTATTACTACAATTCTGTATGCTGGAATATCTTTCATGTCTGTCTGAAGGAAGTAGAGCCCCGGAGCAAGCCCACCGGTCTGGAACGAGCAGGTTCCTGAATCCGGAGTGGTAAATTCCTCGATCACTCTTCCTGTCAGATCAAGCAGTTTTACTGAGGCTATGTCTGTTGAAATTACTGAGAATTCTATTGAGTTCATTGCCGGGTTCGGTGATATCAAGTGAAGAGAGTGCCCAGGGAAAGTTGTTTCAGTAGTTTCCTCAATACCCACATCGTCCCAGCTCAGAGTAATTTCATTCAGTACCGGTGTTTCAGTTGAATCAGTGGTGCGCATAAGAACCCTGTACTGAAAATATCTGGTGGTGTCTGTAAGTATTTCATAAAGCTCTGTGGGCTCATAAAGCTCTTCCGACCAGTTGCCCATGCTTTCCCAGTCTTCAGAACCTCTTACCTGAATACTCAGCGCAGAATCTGCCGGCACTTCAGCAGCCCATGAAATGTTGGTCCATAAACGATTCACTTCACCGTCGAGAATAGATGAGGTCAGTTCACCTTCGTCTGTGTAGAATCCGGGTGACCAGAATTTGATGGCATCTCCCACTCCAGCGGCTCCGACAATCTCCAGTCCCGGGACTGTGTCCAGTTCTGCAGCACAGAGAGCAGAGGCCCCGGGAAGATCACCCATTATGTATTCATTCCATTCATCTGATGCGGTATGTTCGTACCACCGTACTTCACCATCATGGCAACCTGCTGCTACGATGTTATGCCATCCATCTTCATTCTGTGTAATATCACAGATGGTTACACCTGATGCACCCCACAAACTGTCTGTTACTGTATGCTTTTCCCAGCCGGTAAGAAGATTCCTGTACCAGTACACTGAACTGTTATCAAAACTGCAAACGGCAATATCAGGATAATTGTCATTGTCAATGTTTCCAAAACGAATACACATGGGATGAGGAATAGCGGAATCTATCACATGAGTCTCAAACTCACTGTACCAGGTGATGCACTCAAGGAAGGTAATCCTGCTGTTATTGCTCTCCGCAAGAACAATATCAAGATCACCGTCCAGGTCCACATCACAGATATCAACTGAAGAAACTCCTGGATAGTTTCCAGCAAGTTGAAAGCTATACCAGTAGACTGTGTCCGGCACAAACCCGGCTTTGATTATGTAAAGATTCCCGGTATCTGATTCTGTAACCAGAAGTTGAACCTGCCCATTGTTCACCATTGGAAATATCTCTCCTGGCCCATTGATCTCAGCAATTGGGTGGCGTATCCACAAATACTCAGAAGAGTCTGATTCGAACCAGTAGAGTGAATCATCATAGAAAGCTGTTGCGATCACATCCATGTAGCCGTCGCTGTTCACATCAAAGGGTCTGGCGCAGTTGGCTCCGTCAAACTCTGATGCTATTTCAACAAGGGTCCATGAATCCCCGTTTCCATTATTTCTGTACCATGCAACAAGATCATCAGACCATGAAGTAACAAGCAGGTCTATATCTGTATCAGAATCCATATTTACCGCAACAACTGAGTACGGAGCACCGGCGTCGGCATCTATGATGTGCTCAGGAATGTCTTCTGCATAATCCAGGGTGAGACTGCCTTCAGTTGAAAACCAGTTCATGTATTCAGAAGAATAAAAAGAATCAATCCATGAAGAAACAGGTGTTTCTTCTTCAGGGCCTCCCTGCCACGTGGACTGTATTTCATTGAATGATCCTGAGGAATTCAAGACTATAATTAGAATATACCCTGCAACTACCATCTAAATCCCTCCTATTTTACTGTGTATTTTTGCCATAGTACACAATAATACGCCCGGGGGGGGGGGG
>JAGLQD010000074.1 GCA_023136985.1 Candidatus Sabulitectum sp.
TTTAACTATCTCTCCGAAGTAGATCCTGTGGTAATCTTTTTCCGGGAGATCAACTGAATATTTGTCGGGTAACCCATTCTCATCCCCTTTCTTTCTACTATGTATATCCATAGTTTTCTACACAAAAATAAGAGTAACAAGTCAATGCCTTTACAACTGTTATTAAAAATAGCAAAAGGTTGATTCTCTGAATTACTACTGGAAATTACGGTGAAGTGATTGGATCTCTGTTTCAGATATTTATTGGTGTAAGACAGCGGGTAGACCCGTCAAAACATTGCCTGACTTATCTTCTTCCCACTCACTCCCATTTTCTCATAAAAAGAAATCCCAACCCGTTTGATATGTTCCAACAAGTCTTGGTTTTCTATTTTGTGTAAAATAGACAAATCTATCTTATAGGGCAGGAGCAGGTCGTCTAATTCTGTTTCAATTTTAAACATTGTGCTTAGGTCTAACTTATCACCAACCAAAGTAAGGTCAATATCAGAGCCATTACGATAATTCCCTTTTGAACGAGAACCGTAGAGTATGGTTTTTTCAATTTGAGGGTATTTAGAAAAAACGGAGTTGATGGCTTTGATATGCTTTTCTTTTAATCCATACATTTATTGGCTTTTTCTTTTAGCTCTTGCATTCTGGCTTGAAAGGCCACAAAAAGTGGGGAAAAATCTTTAATGATGCTTTTATAAATTTCTTCAGACGTTTCTTCATTATAAGTATGGCTTGTAAGGTTTCTTTTCTTTATCATTTCCATCCAGTTGTCGCCATCTATTATCAACTCTGCCGCAAAAGATTCTCGTGTAGTGTCTCTTGAGCCTATTGTTTTGACACCACCTATTTCGCTTAAATAGTCTTTCATCACTTTCCAAGCCAGTTCGTGGGTAAACTCAAAAGCCTGTATTAAACCTTGTTTTTCCAAATCTGATAAGGCTCTCTTTTCATTTAAAGCAACGGCATCACTTAATCTTTGCAAAGCCTTTTCGTAGTTGTTAAGTCGTTGTATCCAACGTATGTCTTTATTGTTTTCCATTTTATTTTAATCTCTTCAAGGTTAGCAGCAATACATTTATTTAAAGTTGTTTCCTCTTCTAATTGGGCTTCAAATTCTGCTTAAAACCTGCCACCGATTCCGGTCATTCATGCCATCAAGAATTCTCTCAATCCTCAGTTTTAACGCTACAACTTTTAAATACTAATTATTTGTCTCTCCGTTAGTCAAGTCCTGCTATATTCCTCGCATTGATTTTTCTGTGTTCATCTCTATCTTGTAAGAGCTGTTTAGCAAAACCATTTCCGAAATGCATCGTAATTCCGACTCTCGCCTGTCTCCTTGCCTGAATCAATCTCATTCCGCTCCAGTTTCATAGATTCTCCTGCTAATCTAACGGATTTCAGTGATATTAACTGGTAAATATCTTAAAATGAACAAACTTCCTCATCAGCCTTTCAGGACTTTGATGTTGTTTTGGCCGAGAATGCTTAAGCAGCCTGATCGGGCTGTCGTTGTCGTCTTTTCTTGAGTACAGCCAATCGGCTGAGATTGTGTACAATAGCTTTCTCAAGCAGTTCAATCCTCACAGCAGCACCGGCAACAGCACCGGTAAAAGATTTCATATGCATAACAAAAAGAGCAGTGAGATGTTTGTACTTGCCCCTAAGATAGCAAGAAAGTGTGTGGCTATGCACCGAACATTTTAACTATCTCTCCGAAGTAGATCCTGTGGTAATCTTTTTCCGGATAAACCTTTGAGGCAGTATCTGTGATGAAGCAGGCAGGGTCCATGTTCTGTGCGTACATCTTCCGGCACTCCAGGATAAGTGAGGCCTGGCTGTAACCGGGAGAAAGAACAGATGATGATGCCATAAGGGTTAAAGCAGTCTCGGCAAGTTTATCGCCATCTCTTCCGGAAGCTGTTCCCAGATGCTGAAGATCCTTGTGATATTCCTCCGGGAATGCGCAGAGAGTGAAACACTCTGATCTTTCAAGGTACTCCATGGTGTACCTCTGGGGCCTTACCACTATCTGGGCGAATGGCCTGTTCCACATGCAGCCGATACTTCCCCATGCAACTGTCATCATGTTGCAGTCTTCCATTGTTCCCGCCGTGAGAAGCAGCCATTGATTCTTCCACAGATCAACCGCCTTCAGCGTGAACTCCTCAGCCCTGATTTCTCTCATGTCTGCTCCGTTTACAGTTTTACAAGTTTCAGTGATGAACTCTCTCCACTCACGCCTTCAGCAACAAAAACATATACACCTTGCGGAAGTGATGACCCGTTCCACTCCCAGTCACCTTCAGTGTCACAACTGCCCACAATCCGTCCTGTTGAGTCGAATACACTGATTGTTCCAGGCTCTGACATGGTAAGCGCAACAGTGGAAAAGAATGGATTACATGAAGCACTCAGCTCCAAGCCGGACAGTGGGGTATCTGCGGTTTCGATACCTGACATTTCGTACTGGGGATACCAGGGAGGGCACTGGTTGAAAAACCTCTCATCGTACTCCCATAATAGTTGAAAACCTGAAGTTCCTGTACCGGTGTAGCCTTCTTCCTGCATCTGTATGCCACCATACAGAGTGAAATTCACCTGTGGATACGGTTGGGTATAATTCTCAGCCTCAAACTGTCCTTCAAGAAGAAGAATTGATGCGCTGTAGACGAAATTTTCTTCTGTTTCTATATGGAACGGCGGGTCCCAGTCAGAGTCCGGTTTGTCTGCGATGATACCATCTCCATAAACAGAGATAAGCCCCAGCATTCCCGGCGAATCCCCGTTGTACTCCAGCGGTCCTGCAAAGTAGATGCTTCCCGTGGAACCAATGGTCAGATCCTCTGAGAAACCCTGAGACTCCGGATGACCTTTTAGAAAGAATAGATCGTTAGCACTATTCTCTATCCAGACAACCGGTTCGGCAAGGTCGGACAAACTGTAAACTACAGGGGTCGAGTACTCTTCTGCCTTCACGGATATCTGTCCGTCTTCCAGCAGTATCCTGGAGCCGTCGGGCACCTCTGCAGTTGTAAGATAAAGACCATAATTCATTGCAGCAGCACGAACGATCTGCCACTCTACCTGATCAGCGCCAAAGGGAAGCGGGTCTACTCCCAGATTAAACCAGGGAGGCCCCTGTTCCATGTTCTCGTAGGGCTCAATCCAAAGATTCTCGTAGTGTGGAACTGTAATGAGGGGACCTGACGAGGAGGGACCGTAAACATAGTAATCCGATGAAAGAGTGAAGCTGTAAAAAAAGACATCATTGTCTCGCCCGGGTGAGCTGCTGTAAACAAGAACTGGACCATTTGCCCGGAAAGGCCCTCCAAAGTGGTAACCATCACAGTAGTACCCGTTCAGCGTGGGTTCACCAAGGAAGTAGTTGTAATAAGAGTAGCTGCCCTCCTGGGCCATAAGAGAAAAAGCGCAAAGTGCAGGAAGCAGCACAAATAGTTTTGTCATGTTAACAAATCCTTTCTGAGTAGTATTGTATGAAAGAATTCTTACTAAAACAAGGGATGTAATTCAAATTGTCTCTGTTAAGCCAAAAAAACTCGGAGATTAGTAGTGGAATGAACACATACAGAGCAACATAAGGGTTTGCACCGGTGTGACCTGACTGGTTATCAAGGGCATACATTCCAAGAATAACAAGAGTCATCAGTCCAACAACAATTGCAAGTGCTGGAACAAAAGCCAGAATTCTCTCTTTCATGCTTCCTTTCCAGGTGAATCAATCATCAGGTCTGTATTCCGAGAACTCCGGGTTATTCTGGAAGAAGATGTTCATTCTATTCACGCTTGCAGCCACATTCAATATTTCGGACCCTGTATCTTTAACAACCCTGGCAGGTATACCTGCGATTGTCGAGTTTCCCTGGAAGCTCTTCCCCACCACTGCGTTAGCCCCGATCACAGTTCCGGAACCCACTT
>JAGLQD010000075.1 GCA_023136985.1 Candidatus Sabulitectum sp.
CTGATTTTGTAGAGATGTTTGTGGGAGTTGGTGCCAGTCGTGTTCGTGACCTTTTTGTTCAGGCAAAGGCAAAATCTCCAAGTATTATTTTCATTGACGAGATCGATGCAGTAGGTCGTCAGCGTGGCACCGGTCTTGGTGGCGGGCACGATGAACGAGAGCAGACCCTGAATGCTCTTCTTGTTGAAATGGACGGATTTGCTGACAACCAGGGTGTTATTGTCATCGCCGCTACCAACAGACCTGATGTTCTTGATGCTGCATTGCTTCGTCCCGGTCGTTTCGACAGAAGAATCACTGTTGGCATGCCTGATGTAAAAGGCCGTGAGGCTATTCTTAAGGTTCATACCGCACGAATGCCCCTTCACAAAGAGGTTAGTCTGTCTGTTATATCCAGAAGAACTCCAGGCTTCAGTGGAGCTGATCTTGAATCTCTTGCAAATGAAGCTGCTCTTCACGCAGCAAGAAGAGATGCTGATACCATTGAAATGCGTGATTTTGAGAACGCAGTGGACAGGATCATCATGGGTATAGAGAGAAGAAGCATGGTAATGACCGAGGAAGAGAGAGAACTTACAGCTATACACGAGAGTGGTCACGCAATAGTAAATGTTTTCAGCCCCCAGTCTGATCCGTTCCACAAGGTAACCATTGTTCCTCGAGGTCAGGCTCTGGGGGTCACAAGCTTCCTGCCCAAGGCAGAAAGGCACAACTACTCACTTGAGTACTGCGAGACTGTTCTTGCCCGGCTGCTTGGCGGTCGCGGAGCGGAGAAACTGCTACTGGATACCATGAGCACCGGAGCAGGAAATGATCTTGAACGAGCCACTGACCTTGCCCGCAAGATGGTTTGCAACTGGGGAATGAGTCCTGAGATAGGTCCTGTATCATTTTCTGAGGATCATGGCCCTGTGTTTCTTGGGCGTGATTTTGCAAGAACAAAGAGCTACAGCGAACATACTGCGCAGGTTATTGATGATGAGATCAGAAGAATTATCGGAGAGGCTTACCAGGCTGCTCTTGCAATTCTTGAGGCAAATCGCGACATCGTGGAAAGACTTTCAGAAGATCTTCTTGAAAAGGAAACTGTGTCCAGCACAGAGATAAGAGATATGCTGGCCGAGCTGAGACCTGGAATGGAATTCCCGGGACTGGACTCACCTGACTACGATGAGGCTCCAGTCCATGAAGAAGAAAGCAGTGATGAAAAAGAAAGCAATGATGAAGAGGAGGTGAATAATGATGGACCTGAAGAAAGTGGAAGCGGGAGTGAAGCTGATGCTGGAGGGGATAGGGGAGGATCTTAATCGCCCGGGCATAGCCAGAACCCCCGAAAGAGTTGCAAATTCCATGGCGGAGCTGTGCCGGGGACTTGAACCCGGGGCAAGAAAGCCGATGACTGTAATGAGAGAACTTGATCAGAACGAAATGATCATAGTGAAGGACATCAGTTTTTCATCAATGTGCGAGCATCATCTTCTTCCCTTTTTAGGCAGATGTGATGTGGTTTATCTTCCGGCAGATGACAGAATAGCAGGTCTCAGTTCTATAGTCGAACTCGTAGAACACCTTGCCGCCAGGCCAACCATACAGGAGAGATTGACAACCGAGATAGCCAACACCCTTATGGAGGAGCTTCAGGCAAAGGGTGTAATGGTGGTAATGGAGGCTGAGCACATGTGCCTGGCCATGCGGGGAGTCAAGAAAAGAGACAGCAGAATTGTCACAAGTGCCATGCGGGGATACCTGAAACGGCCGGAGACAAGAAGCGAAGCTCTTTCACTTATTGGAAGGAGTATTCAGGGACGGTGAGTTCCATACGGCTGCTCAGTTCAGGACAGGGCATTCCATGGGAAATGCTTATTGATATTGTGGGAGCTGACAGAGGTTGTCTGCCCAGAGTTACTCTTAGAGACCGCATTGCTGTAATTCTGATCGATGATCTACCCAGTCCCGCAGCGTCTATTCTGAAACAGTGCATGCTTTCCGGAGGTGCAGACGCTCTTGTTCACAGAGAGGTTCTGACCTGCAGAACCGATAAGTCAGGAGCGGTTGTTTACGGTACGCCTGCAATGCTTTACAGGGGCTGTGATTCTCTTAAGGATCAACCATTCGGTCTTGATTCAATGGCTATGCAGATAAGAAAGTTAATTGAAGGTTCTGCTTTGCCTGCATCTGTAGAGGTTAACAAAAGCAAGCTGACTTACTCTTCTGCTCCTCTGATCATGGGCATCTTGAATATTACTCCTGATTCATTCAGTGACGGTGGCAGTTATTCATCCCCTGACGCTGCAGCCAGTCAGGCTGTTGTCATGGAGAAATCCGGAGCACACATAATTGACATCGGCGGTGAATCCACCAGGCCCGGTGCAGGATCAGTTTCTGCCAGGGAACAGAGATCAAGAGTTCTTCCTGTTATTGAAGCAATTCGGCGGCGGACAGAAGTGCCCATAAGTATTGATACCTGCATTCCAGAGGTAGCTGAAGCTGCTGTAAACGCCGGTGCAGGAATGATTAACTCTATAAATGCCATGGAAACGCCTGGCATGATAGAACTAGCTGCTTCCCTGGGATTGCCTGTTGTTCTTATGCACATGAAAGGTATTCCAGGCACAATGCAGAACGAACCCTTTTACGGGGATGCATCACAGGAGATAGCTCATTATCTTCTTTACAGGGTTGAAGCACTTGTTAAGGCAGGTTTACCAAGGGAGAAAATCCTTGTGGATCCTGGAATAGGTTTCGGGAAGAGACAGGAAGACAACATTGCTCTGATCCACGCACTTGAGTGGATCGGAATACACACAGGATGCAGAGTTTTGCTGGGTCACTCCAGAAAGAGTTTTCTTAAGGGTATAACTGGAATAGACCAGGCAGATCATCGTGATTCAGTTTCTCATATTGTTACTGTGATGGCTGAAGGAGCAGATGTGGTAAGAGTTCATGATGTACCGGGAACGGTTGCAGCGTTAAAGCTGTCTGAATTGCTGAGGAGAACACTGTGAATCTTCTGGGACATTCTCTTTTTTCCTCCTTCTGGCTGATACAGATCCTGGATATTGCACTGATCGCCTACCTTGTCTGGCTTCTGCTGAGAGCAATCTGGGGTCAGCCTGTTATGCGTGTGATCGTGGCTGTTGTGCTTGTATGGGGAGTCAGTGTGCTGCTTAACGCCATCGGCTTCTATTCCATCGGTCTTATAACTGGTAAACTGGCTTCAGTGAGTATTTTTGCTTTGATCGTAATTTTCAGTCAGGAAGTTAAAGACATGCTTGCCCGTTTCGGGCGTTACCTCAGCAGGATCGGATTTCTCGATTTCAGGCATCATCACGATAACAAAGATGTGATCAAGTCCGTGGAGGCTGTGCTTGAAACATGCAATTATCTCCGGGAACGCGGGTACGGTGGTCTGATGGTTCTTGTCAGGCAGGAGACCATCAATGATTACTGCAAGGATGCCTTTGACTTGAACGATCTGCCGGTAACTTCCGGCTTTCTTGAGTCGTTTCTGACCCCTCCAGGGCCTTATCACGATGGAGCTATTGTTATAAAGGGAGATCGAATTCTCATGGCCAGGGCAATTCTGCCTTTAACTTTTCCAGGTACTGACACGGTTGCGCTGGGAACAAGGCACAGGGCGGCAAAAGGGCTGGCTGAAAGAACCGATGCAGTGGTAGTGGTTGTCAGCGAGGAGACGGGAAGGCTGAGACTTGCTTTTGACGGAAAGCTAGCAGGCCCCTACTCCATGGAGACGCTGAAAGAACAACTTTACAGGCTGATGCGATTCTCACAGGAAAAGGAATCACGATGAAAGTAAAGGCTGCAGCACTGAAGAGAATCAGCAATGGAACCGTAGACCTTCCAGAGAGATGGAGGGAGGTTCTTGAAAGCGCCCTTCTCAATGCTGATTTTGCCACGGAGGCCGAGCTTATTTTTCAATCAGCTCTTGCAGTTCACAAGAACTATCCGTCAAATATGGAACCTGCGGAAGCCATACTGGCTGGTGACGCCTTCATTCCAATGGCTATTGAATCTATGCTGGACAGCAACTGTTCTCTGGAAGAGCTGGAGCAGTTTTTGAAGAACGCTGTATGTTTCTTTGACAGATAGTACACACGCATAGATAAGAGGGAGGAGGATCTTTACTCATGGGCATGAGATCTCTCTTTCCACTTCTGTACACATTTGTTTCAATTCATCCAGTTCTGGCGGATGTACCTGATAATGTGATTGATTCCAGAATTCATGAAATTACTCAACATACCGGTGATGATTCTCTGATCGATGTGATCTTTTCGGAAGCTGATTCAGTTACCAGATGTTTCGGTTATACTGACTCTGATGGAATTAAGAAGTACTGGGTTCTTGATCTGGATTATTCAGGTATCGCTCTTCATCGCCAGCAAATCAGTATTCAGCCCGGTGATTCTGAACACTGGATTCTGGGAGCTTTTCTTAAACCGGAATTGCTGCTGATCATTCAGAGTGAACTCCAACCTGGTTCTTTGCCTCGTATTTCACTGATTGATCTTCTGAGCCCCGAAAGCATCAGTACTTCTTCTGTTCCCTTTGAGTTAGGCTCTGACGAATCATTGATTATTCGAGTTCTTGAGAATTCCTCCGAAGAATGGGTTACTGTGGCAGGAACCCGGTGGTTGCCCGGCAGCGGGGGCAGTCTGTTTGTATGCAGACTGGGGCATGACGGATCAATTCTATGGGAAACCTCTGTGGTTGAGAATTCCGAATCACAGCTTGTTCATGTGATCCTTGAAAATCTCAGCGACGGTGGATGTATACTCTCATACAAAAATGATTGGAACCTGTCTGAATACATACCTTTGTGCAGGCTTGGAAACAGTGGCTCAATTCTGTGGCAGAAGTCACTGCCTGTGGATGACAGCTCCATAACAGGTTTCTCTGATTTTCAGGAGCTGGAAGATGGAAGTATTCTGTGTACAGGCACACAGGATCAATCTGGGCGATGTTTGACTTACAGGGGTTTTTCAGCATGTCTGGATTCACAGGGAGAAGAGCTCTGGCGGCGAATCGACTGGTATGGCGATAACACTTCATTTTGTTCCTCTGGGGCCACAGCACATGATGGTACTCTTATAGCCGGATGGATATCCATGCTGCATGGGGATGGTTGCCAGCCTCAGCAGAATATTAACATTCTGCTTGCTACCATGGCCGATGATGGCAGTTGCATCACAGGTACTGAACTCTCTGCCGAAGGAGATCAGATAATCCATTCAGTATTTGTAACAGGATCTGGCCAGATCATTCTAACAGGTACTGACACTCAGCCTGGAGAAGAGGAAGCGAACATCTTTTTCAGCAGATTGGGTGTAACTGGGTTACGGTGATTTTCAGTCGGTGATAAGCAGTTTGATCACATACCTGAGAAAACTTCTTTTTGAAAAAAGTGAATTTGCCATTGACGAAAATAATGAACACATTATAAATATGAACAGATTACAACAGTGAACATATTTACAAAAGAGGGTATATGGGCTTAAGAGAAACAAGAAAAGTAAATACTAGGGCGGGTATTATCCTCTCGGCCCGAGGTTTGTTCTTCAGCAGTGGTTACAAGAAAACATCCATGGGAGAAATCGCAGAGCATTCTCAGGTGGCAGTAGGCACCCTGTACAATTACTTCAAATCAAAAGGCGAGATCATGCTTGCAATCACTAAAGAAGATTCAGCTGATCTTCTTTTCCCATTCAGTGATTCAGACATGGAAGCGATCAATGTTGAGGATCTTATCTGGAAATTCACCGACAAACTTATCGGGTTTATCTCTGCTTACCCCAGAGAGCTGGTGAAAGAACTAATTGGCGTTTTCTGGGAGGCCGGTCAGAAGAATCTGAGTGAAGGCCTTGCCTCAATCGACATCAGTATAATGAATCAGATCACCGAAATGATAAGCATCCTAAGGGAAAACGGACAGATAAAGAAAGAAACCGAACCTCAGGTCGTGGCTGTTGCCCTGTACGGCATGGCAACAACTGCTGTGATGTGGTATTCCGTTGACCCTGATATGACACTGGACAGAACAAGAGAAATGATCGCAGCAATGTTTGGCCACTTCTGCAGAGGTATTTTACCGGATGGAGGTACCTGATATGATATGCACAGGGATGGTAATTGCTTTAGGCATAGTAAGTTCAATTCCTGCAAGCATAGTAGTAGAGGCCGGTCAGGTGGTGGGTTCATTTGACTCACTGCTTGTAAGCACAGGAGATGAAATAGTTCAGAAAATGACATATCCCGGATTTACGGAGCTGGCCATATCCACAGGAACTCCCCTTTTGCGCATGGGTGGAATGGCGGTTGAGTACTATGACTGGGAAGCAGATAACTACAATGGAATGCACATCATTGATATCGCTGACCTTCTTATTCCGATTCCACTGGAGAACAGTCTGGACAATCTGCTGCAATTCTGCGAAGAGACAGACATAGAACCTTTACTCACAGTTAATTACCATATCAATGATCCTGGCAAAGCTGCAAGAATGGTGGAGTACTGTAACGGTGATGTTTCAACTCCCATGGGTGCAGTAAGAGCATCAAGAGGGCATCCGGAGCCATACAATGTTACACTGTGGTGTGTTGGGAATGAGCCCGATATGGGTGGGTTTGCAATGTCTTTCCCTCCTTATGGCGAAATTACATTCTTTCGCCATTTTGGAATTCCCATGGACCAGTGGGCAGTTGATGATTCTGTATTTGCAACTGCAGATGATTTTGCAGAGCTTGCCAGTGTTTACATTGACACCATGCGAGCCAGTTCACCGATTCCACTGGAGATCGGTGGTCTTTCCCTTGCACAGGATCTTTCATGGATCGAACCTGTATTGGAACTGAACAGAGAAAAGATGGACTGGATGGATATTCACTACTACCCGGTGGTAAGCTTTTCGGCAGACAGCACACAGTATCGCTACTGGCTTGCTTCTCCAACCTCGGGTTCTTCTTCCAAACCACCTCTTGAAGTCTGGTATCCCATGATAGTGGATACTGTTGAAAAATACAGTGGCGGTTATGATATTCCTCTCTGGGTCTTGGAGTACAACATCATGGCCATGGTTGATGATCCGGTGTGGAGCAATTATCTGGATGGGTTATTCATTGCTGATTGTATCGGTCATATGGCAAGAGCAGGTGTACCCGTTGCGGCTTCTTACTCTATAGCAGAGGGAGATCCCAGCGAAGATGTGTTTCCCCAGTACGGCGTTATCCGCACAGATACCCTTTCCATGCGCAGTTCAGCATGGGTGATGAAACTTTACAATGATCGGTTTGGAAATACGGTTGTGGAGGCGTTCTCCAATCAGGTTTCAGGAGGCTACGGTCTTGAAGTGTATGCATCCAGATTCGAAGACTGGACGCTGTCACTTATGGTAGTAAACAAGAATCTTGATTCAGCCTATACTGCTTCCATTGACCTGAACGGGTACTCGTCTGACGGCACAGCTGATGTCTGGCAGATAGTGAATGATATGCCGATTGGTGCCCCGTGGAATGGAACCTCTGGAATAACTTACCAGGGAGAGATCACAGGCAGCCCCGGAAGTTTCAGCCACACATTCCCAAAAGCATCAGTAACCTGCATCTGGATCAATCCGGATCCCGCGGGATTAGAAGAAATGGACTTCTCTCAACAGGTTTCTCTAGTTTCAACCCCGAATCCAGCAACCGGATCGGTCTCCTTCCAGTATTCAATGCAGGAACCAGCTTCCGGTATCATAGAGATCTTCAGTGTTTCCGGGCGCTTGATCAGATCACTTGAACTTAACTCATCTTCAACTCATGGAAATTATCTGCTGGTCTGGGATCGTACAGACAGCAATGGAAGAATAGTCCCACCAGGAATTTACATGGCAAAACTTACTCAGGCCAATTCAGCACACAGCGATGTAACAAAGCTGATATTGCTTCATTAAGGAGATTGAAATTATGAAAACTGTAATTTCTGCACTGTTACTTATTGCTGGAGCTCTAATTGCGCAACCCTTGATCTCCGATGTTCTGCATGATCTGGATCAGCTTTACAGAAGTGAAAACAGCCATTCGGAGATGTCCATGCACATTGTAACCGAGCACTGGGAAAGAACCCTTACCATGGAAACCTGGTCAGAGGGCAGAGAGAAGACATTTATCAAAGTGCTTTCTCCTGCAAGGCAGGCAGGCTCTGCCACTCTCAGAATAGGTTCAGAGATGTGGAACTACCTGCCCAACACCAACAGCACAGTGAGAATTCCGCCATCAATGATGACTGGTTCATGGATGGGTTCCGACATTACGAACAACGACATTGTAAAAGAAATTACTTACGCTAACGACTATACAACTGAATACATTACCGACCCCGGTAACGGGGATGCATCACCTGCCGGGCAGTATTACCTTAAGCTGACTCCGAGGCCGTCCACCGCAGTTGTCTGGTCTTACATTATCTGTGCAATATCAACAGATCCAGTTCTGCCGGTATGGGAGAAGTACTATGACCAGCACGATAACCTTATAAAAACAGTTACCTTTTCAGATGTGCAGACAATGGGTGGAAGAACAATCCCAACGGTAATGCAGGTAATTCCAGCAAACAAACCGGATCAGAGTACAATCATAACATGGTCAAATACATCCTTCGATCAGGGAATCAGTGAAGACATCTTTTCTTTGGACAATCTTCAGTCCAGCGGCAACTAGAAATGGGTCTGATCTCAAAACTTGCCTGGAGAAACATCTTTCGTCAGAAGAGAAGAACCATTCTGACAATCATGACAATGACCGGTGGTTTTGTTCTTTCAAGCCTCTCAATAGGTTGGATGGACGGCTCCTACAGTGGAATGATACTGTTTTTCACAAACCACCAGACCGGTCAGGTTCAGGTTCACAAAAGTGGATATCTGGATAGTCCTTCGATTTATGACACCATTAACGACTACAATACAGTGGGAGAACAGATCGAGACAGTTGATGGCGTTCGAACATGGGCCCCCAGAATTTACGTGGGAGCCCTGCTGGCTTCCAGAGAAGAGGGGGCATCAGACGGGATATTCTCTAACTCTGCCGCTGCCTCCATTATTGGAATAGATCCTGTGATGGAAGAAAACGCAACAGGCTTCTCCAGTCAGATAACAGAGGGTGAGATGCTTACGGCTTCTGAAGCTGATTCGTTACTAAGAGCCACCGGTCAGATACTTTTAGGTAAACAGCTTGCGGTTATGCTGAATGTGTCCGTTGGCGATTCTCTGGTGCTTTTCTCCCAGGCAGCGGATGGCAGTGGAGCAGACAGAAAGTACATGGTCAGAGGAATTGTCTCAACAGGTAATAATGAAGTAGACCGTACAACCTGTTACCTTACTCTGGCTGACACCCAGCTTCTTTTTGCCCTGGATAACCGGGTGCATGAGATTGCTGTAATGACAACCTCACTGAAAGAAGTCGACAGGGTTGCTGCAGAAATATCTTCAATTACCGGCTCTCAGGGTCTTTCCACTGCTTCCTGGAAGGTATTCGCCAGGGAATTCTATGCAGGAATGAAGGCGGATGAAACTCAGCTGAAAATAATGCTGGGCATAATAATAGGTGTTGCAGCCCTTGGTGTTCTTAATACAATTCTAATGATGGTTCTGGAACGACGAAGAGAGTTCGGAGTGATGAAGGCAATCGGAACGAAACCGAAGTCAATAGTTCGAATGATTGTTCTTGAGGCAAATGTAATGGGGCTGGTGAGTATTCTACTGGGCTGTGTGCTCAGTACTATTGGTTTACTGTTTTTATCAGAACACGGAATGACCCTGGATCCTCCACTGGATTACGGTGGGTTTGTTTTCCGTGAAATGGTTGCTTCAATTACTCCTGCCTGTTACTGGATTCCATCTGTCTGTATCATGATCACCGCTTCGGTTGTAAGCTTGATACCGGCCTTGAAAGCTGCTCATACCGATGCAGCAAAATCACTCAGGATGGTGTAGCGTGTTTAAGAAGCTGATAATGATGTCATGGCGCAATGTTATGCGGAACAGGCGAAGAACCATTATTACAGGCATTGCGATCGGGGCAGGTCTGGCTTCGCTTATGTTCTCTGACGCTTTGTTTGCCGGCATGAATGCTCACATGGTAGAAAGCACAACCCGCACCTGGATGGGCGATGCGCAGATCCATAGAGCTGGTTTCCGGGAAACTGCAAGAATCTCCTACACTATTGAAGATCCTGTGAGAATTCAAAGCATGCTTGCAGCAGATACTCTGGTGGTGGCTTCAACAGGCAGATTGATCTCCCCGGCTTCCCTTCAGTCGGCAATGGAGATGAAACCTGTTACCCTTATGGGAGTAAATCACCTTACCGAGAACCGGATCTCTATGCTGGAAGTTGCAATAGATACCGGCAGCTATCTTTCCGGTGACAGCATGGAGATAATCATTGGTTACAAACTCGCAGATGATATGGATATTGCTCTGGGAGATATTGCTGTAATTACAGCAGCCATGGCAGACAGCGGATTTGCTTCGCGGATGTTCATGGTCTCGGGTATCTGCAAGTTCGGATCTGACCAGTACGATCGATATACAGCTTATGTAAACATAGAGTCCGCAGAAAGCCTTCTTGGGCTGAAGGGAGA
>JAGLQD010000076.1 GCA_023136985.1 Candidatus Sabulitectum sp.
TTATCGGCTTCAGCCTTCCCTTCAGGGATCGTGAAGATTTTTCTTGACGGTTCTTTTGGTGCGGGAAACGCTGCTCTTCCTGATCCGTATCCTGATTCTTCAATGGGTGAGATGCACTATACAAATGAAGAGTTGGCTGCTTTGTTTGTTCGCTGCGGCGAGATGGGACTTTCTGTTGCTGTTCATGCCATAGGAGGCAAAGCTCTTAAGCAATTGGACATGGCTTCCAATTCTGCTTTCAGGACTCTTGGTCATGGTTTCATCATAAGGGTGGAGCACGCAGAAGATCTGATGCAGGCCTGGCCGGGAACATGGAACCATGATTTCCATATTTTCAGTATGCAACCGAACTTTGTTGAAAGATGGCAGAGGCCGGGAGGAATGTATGATAGAATTCTCTCAGCGGAGCGATCTTTGATGCTGAATCCATTTCGAACCGTTCTTGATGCAGGTTTTCAACTTGCTTTTGGAAGCGACTGCATGCCTCTTGATCCTTTGTACGGTCTCAAGGGAGCAGTTAGACACAGAAATGCTGCTCAGTCTGTTTCAATGGTAGAAGCTCTTGCTGCATATACTCTTGATGCTGCTTCCATATCAGGGTTGCTTCACCTGGCTGCTCCGCTTGGCGCGGGCAGAACAGCAGATATGGTTTTTCTTTCAGGAAATCCGTTTGAGAGTTTTGATAATATCTCGATTGAAGCTACCATGAAGAATGGCAGCATAGTTTTTGGGAAGAATGTTTTTAGAAGGGATCTTAATGTGTAGCATGGACTGGACTGATCCGTTTGCCGTTGCCTCGGTGTTGATAGAAAACGCTCTTATTGAGGACAGAGCTCTTGATGATGCTGCCTCAAAGGCATTGCAGGACAGTGGGGATCAATATGTGATGTGTGATGTGAATCCCCGGGAGAATATTGTTGTGGCCGGCATCGATCTGGCTGCTCTTGTGTTTTCCATGCTGCCTGGGGAAGTTCGTGTTGAAAGGCTGATCGAGGAAGGTCAGAGTGTTGTGGCAGGTGAGAGGATTGCCGAGATACATGGCCCTGCAGGGTACATTCTCCGCGGAGAGCGGATCTTCCTGAATATTCTCGGCAGGTTGTGCGGTATTGCTTCCACCACTTGTGAATTAGTCAGTGCTTGTGCCGGCTGCGGTGCGGAGATACTTGATACACGGAAAACCACACCGGGGATGAGGGCTCTTGAAAAGTATGCTGTTCGTATGGGCGGCGGGGTAAACCACCGTTTCTCTCTGCGGGATATGGCAATGCTCAAGGATAATCACATTGCTGCTGTGGGTGGGGTTGATAATCTCGCTCCAGTGGTGGGCAGATTGAGGGAAATTGGTGTTCCTGTGGAAATAGAGGTGGATTCCCTGGAGCAGCTCAAAACCGTTGTTCCTCTTTTGCCCGACAGAATACTGCTGGATAACATGTCTTTTGAGCATCTTCGAGAGGCTGTCTTATTTGCTGGTGGTTCAGGCATTTACCTTGAAGCTTCCGGGGGGATCACCCTTGAAACAGTTAGAGCTGTTGCTGAAACAGGAGTTGATGGTATCTCGGTAGGTATGCTTACTCATTCGGTTAAGTCTTCAGATATTGGTCTTGACTGGCACTACAGGTTTCGTAAGGAGTCTCTATGAAAAGGCTTGCAATTGACATTGGGAATACCAAAACAGCCCTGGCTATTTTTGAAGGGGGCCATCTTTCAGGACAGTGGAGGATCAGAACCCAGCGGTGGACTGCTGACGAATTTCGCGTTCTTGTGGAAGCGCTGTTGAGCAGTGAAGGATTCTCTGCCCCGGATGATGTTGCATTCGCATGTGTTGTTCCCCAGGTGCGTCATACTGTTATCAACATGTGTGAGAAATGGTTAAAACTTCTTCCGGTAGATGTATCCTGTTCAACAGCTGGTATTGAAACCTGCTACAAATACCCCCATGAAATAGGTCCTGACAGGCTTGCCAATGCAGTAGCTGCCGCAATGTCAGGGAAGCTCCCGGCAATTGTAGCGGATTTCGGCACAGCCACCACTTATGATGTTATCGATTCGGGGGGAAGATATCTTGGCGGAGCAATAAGTCCGGGAGTTGGAACCTCCGCCGGTGAGCTGTTTAAAAAAGCAGAGAGACTTAATCCCATTGATCTTGTGTTTCCCGATCATGCAGTGGGAAGAACCACAGCTGATGCGATCAGATCAGGCGTTCTTTTCAGTGCAGTTGGAGCAGCTGATCACATAATCGATCTTATATCTTCTGAACTGGATTCTATTCCGGAACTCTGGGCTACCGGTGGATGGGGAAGAGCCCTTGGGAGCAAGTGCAGACATGATTTTAAGATATGTCCGGAACTTACATTACTGGGCATTAACGAGATTGGAAGAAAAAACAGAGAGGAAGTCTACTGATGGCGGAGATCCTTCTGGGTGTTACCGGTGGCGCTGCTGCTTTCAAGGCGGTCAGTCTTGCGTCGCTGCTGAGTAAATCAGGGCATTCTGTAAACTGTATTTTAACAAAGGCTGCCTGTGAATTTATCACTCCGACTCAACTCTCTTCGGTGTCTGGAAAGCCGTGTTATACCGACTTGTTTCCTCTCCAGCCATCTCTTTCTATCCCGCATATTGCCCTTACCGACAATGCAGATATCATGATAATTGCCCCTGCTACAGCGCACTTCATAGCCAGAGCAGCTCATGGTCTTGCCGATGATCTGCTAACTTCTGCTTTTCTTGCCTGCAGCTCACCTGTCCTGATCGCTCCAGCCATGAATACAAGAATGTGGAGTAATCCTGCTGTAAAGGCCAATGTGGAGATCCTGATTTCCAGAGGAATCAGATTTGCCGGGCCTGTTTCCGGTATGCTTGCCTGTGGAACCACAGGCTCCGGTCGTTTCATGGAGCCAGTGGATATTGCTTCAATATGCCATGAAATGCTTGAGAGTCGAGGTGTTCAGTGAAACTGATCCCTACCCTTGAATGGCGGGAGGATCACCTTCTCCTGCTTGATCAGAGGCTTCTTCCTGTGGAAGAGATCTACATGAAGTGCAGATCCACTGACGAGCTTGCTGAGGCCATTAGAACTCTTGCGGTAAGAGGAGCTCCTGCAATTGGTATTGCAGCAGCCTATGGTGCTGTTATTGCCGCTATTGAAACTCCTGAATCTTCCAGTTTTCACACTGAGTGCAATGGTCGG
>JAGLQD010000077.1 GCA_023136985.1 Candidatus Sabulitectum sp.
AAGCTCCAGAAGAACAAAACTGTCTGCTTTTTTCGCAGCAGTGAGTATTCCAAGAGCACTTAGAGGATTCCTTATGTTGCAGGCCATGACAATAGCTTTGTTCTCATCCGCTACCCTGGCAATATCACGACCGCTGACAAGAGCGCACCTGCTGCCTGGAAGAGCTGCCAGAACATTCAATGGCCTTATATCCAGGAATCGCTGGTAAAGTGACGAGTCCATTCTTAGTCTCCTTTTTCGTTATTATTTGTCTTACCGTTCAAAATATGTATAGTTTGAATATGCTTGAAAGAGCCACTGGGAGGAAACACTTTGGGTAAAGTGCTTGATTTGCAAAAAATTCTGCTTCAATGGCCTTTGAGTATCTGCAATATTGTGGCGATAATCGTTCTAATTCTTCTGCGATATCTGTTCAGATATGACAGTGCTATTGTACTCAGTGCTCTTCAGATATCTCTCTTTCTTGAAGCTGCAGGGCTTTTCACAGCGGTTCTCAGTTCAACCAGGGGCTGGAATGACATAAAGAGCAGACCATGGCAGATGATCCTGAGTCTGTTCTTCATCGCAGGGGGATTCACCGCCCTGATAACCGGTGAACTCAGTGGAAGCATACACGAATGGCACATCTCTTCCGTGGTCAATGGATATCTTATCTCAATGGCGTTTCTTACCATTCTCAGCGGATTGATCAAGCTGGCCAGCAGGATATCTCCGGCACTTATTCTTGGATCAAGCTTCACTATGGTCATTCTTCTGGGTGCTGCTCTTCTTTATACCCCCAAAGCCACCACCGCAGGAATTTCGCCGGTTGATGCCCTGTTTACGTCGGCAAGTGCTACCTGTGTTACAGGCCTGATAGTTCTGGATACAGGCACAGATTTTACCTTTTTAGGTCAGCTTATCATTCTTTTTCTAATTCAGGTAGGAGGGCTTGGTGTAATGACCTTTGCGGCCTTCTTCGCTCTCTCTTTCGGACAACAGATGGGGCTTGCCGGGGCAAGAAACCTCTCCCGACTCATGGACAGCGAATTTACCAATGATCTAAAACACATTCTGCTTTCTATCCTGATATGGACCTTGATCATAGAAACTGCAGGCGCCCTTCTTCTTTACAACACCTGGTCCAGCATTGAGACACTAGGGTGGTCTACACCACATACTGTATGGCAATCAGTTTTTCACAGCATCAGTGCCTTCTGCAACGCCGGATTCAGTCTTAACACCGCCAACCTGGAACTATTCGCGAACTCTCCGTCAACCTCGTTGATAATAGGCACTTTGATCGTTCTCGGCGGCCTGGGATTCATGCTTCTCACCACCCTTGGAAGACACTGGCTACTAAGGATGAGAGCAGGAAGAAAGAGGATCCTTCCAGTTCAGACAAGGTTTGTTCTGATCATAACAGCCATTCTGATTGTTCTTGGCTCCGGTTTGTTTCTGGCACTGGAGTGGGACAACTCCCTTGCAGAAATGAGTATCTGGCAGAAGCTGGCCAACAGCTACCTGCAGGGGGTCACCACCCGCACCGCAGGTTTCAATACTGTACCAACTTCCAGCCTTATCTCTCCGGTAAAATGGTTCTTTTTGATATTCATGTTCATAGGTGCCTCACCCGGCGGTACTGGAGGAGGAGTAAAAACAACCACAATCGGTCTTCTGATACTTTCTCTCAGGTCTCTTGTTCTTCGGCGCAAAACACCGGAGATCTGGAATAGACAGATCCCGAATTTCGATCTGCAGCGGGCCGGTGCCATTCTTCTCATAGGTATGGCAACATTCGGTATCAGCAGTTTCCTTCTGCTGATCACGGAAACAGGTCACGGAAGCCAGGAAGGATTCTCGTCCATGGATTATATCTTTGAATCTATGAGCGCGTTTGGAACGGTGGGGCTCTCCACAGGAGTAACTCAGACGTTGTCCGCAGCAGGCAAATGGATCATCATTGTTACTATGTTTATAGGAAGAATAGCACCTGCAACCCTGGCTGCAGCCACTTCAAGAGTATTGACTTCACTGTACAGTTACCCTGAAGCCAGAATAACCATAGGGTAGGGAAAAATGAAAAAAACACCCAAAAAGATAGCAGTTATCGGTCTGGGCACTTTCGGCAGCAGTCTTGCAAATGAGCTTGTTGAACAAGATGCAGAGGTTATTGCAATTGACATCAAGCAGGAACTGGTGAACAACATTTCCAGCAAAGTTTATAATGCTATATGTTTTGACTGCACTAATGAGAAACAGCTTAAGGGATACGGAGTTGGAAACCTTGATCTGGCCATAGTGGCCATCGGTGAAAATTTTGGAAATACCGTGATAATTA